>WRKE01000228.1 GCA_009778235.1 Pseudomonadota bacterium | reverse complement strand
CTGCAGCGGCTCGTCCAACCTGCCGAAATCAATTCTGCCCTCCCGGATCCAGGCCGCCAGCACCCGGAACACATCGTCCTTGGCCGGATCGCGTCCGTAGCTGGCCAGAAAATGCCGCAAACCTTCCCGCGCCGCCTGTTCGACCCGAGCGCGGCCGAGCCAATCCAGGGGGACCTCCAACCGGTCATAGGTCCAGGGCTGACTGAGATCCCCATTGCCGGCAGGAGGCATGATCTCCGGCAGGTTGCGGCCAAAAACCGGCACCCCGAGCGACCAGGGTTCGAGAAAGGCCATGCCGAACCCCTCGGCCACACTGGTGGTCACCGCCACCTTCGCCCGGCCCAGCAGCTCGACAAAACTTGGTCCGCCCGGGGCCACCAACTCGAACTGGATCGGCAGGTCCAATTCCCTGGCCAATTGCCGCCAACGCCTATAATAGAGGTGATTCGCGGGATTTCCCGGTCCTGAGGTGGTACCGAAGCGGGTGCCCGCGGGGGCCAACGCCGACCAGAGCAGGAACTCGCCCAGATTCTTGCGGCGGATGGCGCGGGTGGGATAGAGCCAAAGCGGCGGCTGATCGGCGGGGGCCTTGAACGCCGAAGGGCCCACTGGTCCCAACTCCACGGGATTGTGCAGTAAATGGAGGTGGTCGGCGGCAAGCCCGGCCTCCTCAATGAGTCGATAATCGCGGTGGTTAAGCACGGCGTAGTGAAGATGCTCGCCCCGGGGGTAAAGAAGGGCTGCCAGGGTCCGCCGGCACCCCGCCGCCATGACGGCGAGCATGGCCCGGTAGTTGGCCGGCCGGCCATCCTCGGCAAAATCGTGGATATGGAACAGGATTCGCTCGCCGCGGGCGATCAGATGCTCCAGAACAAGCGGCAGAACCAGGTTCTTGCCCAGGCTGTGGTTGTGCACATGCCAAAGATCAGGAGGACCACCCAGGGCCGCCCTGGCCTCGGTTCGCATCTGGGCCGCAAGTTCAGACGGTGACACGGACGGCCGTTCCGCTTCGTACTGCAAACCGGGAACAACCCGAAAAGTGCCCGCCTCCCGGACCGCCGGCGGTTTCCCGATCAGGGCCACCGAGGTGATACCCCGCTGGCTGAGCGCCTTTTGCTGGTGGCAGACGATCCGGGTCACTCCGCCGTGTTGCAGATGATAGTGGACCAGTGCGACCCGCATATTCATGCTGCCTCCGGCGGTGCCAAGGCCCAGGCAGGGAGTTGTCGATTGAATCGATGCGGGGAGCGTTGCCGGTAAGCTGGCACGGTCAGCATCGGCGGCCGCTCCTGCTCCTCAATGGCAGAGATCGTCATTTTGAACGCGTCTCCGTCGCGGCTGAACTGGCGGATCTGGCAGCCGGTTGCCGCCGGTTCGGACAAAAGTCCCCGCTGCTCGAGCCGCCGTTGCAGAACCAGAAGAATGGCGCAGGCCATCCGGCCCAGTTCGCTGTTCTCCCGGTTACGATGGCAGCGCTGCCCCAGATCGGTCTGGGCGAAGACCCCGAGACCATGGCGGCCATTAAGGTCGATCAGATGGGCGATCTCAACGCCATATCCCACGGGAAAAGGGATGGTTTCCAACAGACAACGCCGGGCCGCGAACTCGCCGGCCAAGGGCTGGATGAAACCGGTCAATTCCGGAAAATGAAGGGAGAGCAGCGGCCGGACCAGCATCTCGGTCACCCGTCCGCCGCCAGCGGCATGGCCGCTGGCCGGCAAGGCAGGCCGGTCATAACAGGCCTTGACATAGCCGATTTCGGGTTGATGGAGGAGGGGGCCGACCAGGCCGGTGACGAAACGCGGGTGCATGTTGGCGATATCGGCATCGAGCACAATCAGGATATCGCCCGAGATGTGGTACAATGCCTTCCACACATTCTCGCCCTTGCCGCGGGCTGGCCCCATCTCCGGCAGGATGTCCGCGGCCCGACACACCACCGCCCCCGCCGCCTCGGCACGTTCCATGGTTCTGTCGGTGGAGCCGGAATCGAACACAAAAATTTCGTCCAGCAGCCCCAGTCCATCCCGCAACGGCAGCAATTGCGCAAGTACCGGCCCAATGCTCCGCTCCTCGTTGAAGGTAGGCAGGACCAGCGACAGTCGTAAATTTTGGTCGTGCTTCCGGCAGACCAAGGCGGCGATATCGGCAAATTGCCGGTGGTGGAAGGTGCGGGTTGACAACCATCTGTCCGCTCTGTCCATGGGCTTCTTGCGAGCTGTGCCTCTATACCTCACGGCATTTCGGGCGGGAATCAAACTCTTTTGTTTTTTATTTTTTGACTCTACTCAGCTTACCCTCGAAGTCAAAGATTGTCCACCGACACCCGGGAAAAGAGGGCGTCATGGCGGTTACACCCTGATAGCATTTCCTCTTGCCAATGCGGTAGGTCATGATAGGAACATGTTGAATTTTAATGAAAAAAAATAAGAATAT
The DNA here is from genome assembly GCA_009778235.1 of Pseudomonadota bacterium. GTDB lineage: Bacteria > Desulfobacterota > Desulfobulbia > Desulfobulbales > Desulfobulbaceae > Desulfobulbus. The sequence continues at coordinate 5,148 of WRKE01000228.1, read as the reverse complement.
TTTTTGCATTAAAAACAGAAAATGATATGAGATCCCGGCCGGCCGCCTGGTCGTTGGCGAGTGGGCCGCATCCGCGGCTCACAGCCGACTGTGACGGAGCATGGAAAACAAGAGCCAGACTCCCATGACTCCGGCCACGATGAAGCCGATCAGGCCGATAATCGGAATGCCATGCCAAAGAGGCGGAAGCCCGGAATTGAGGATGAGGGAACTGCCGACGATCAGGGCGGCGAGGACAATGGCGAAGCTGATGCGATTGGACACCCGATCAAGGGTCACGCTCAAGGATTTCAGCCCCCGGTGCTCGAATTCCAGCCGCATCCGGCCACTGCGCAGCAGATGCAGAATGGTGCGCGCCTCCTCGGGCAGGTCGCGGAACAGATTGAGGTAGGAGGCGCCGGTAGCCGAAAACTCCGAGAGCAGTCGGCCGGGCCGCAGCCGGCCCAACCGGATCTTGGCCATGAACGGTTTAGCCAGGCGGATCAGCTCCAGCTTGGGATCGAGCATCAGCCCCAGCCCTTCCACCGTGGTCAGGGCCTTGAGCATCTGATAAAAGCTGGGCTTGAACGTCAACTTGTGCCGGGAGACCAAGCCGAGCAGGTCCTGAAGGATCTTGCCGGCCTCCAAATGCTCCAGGGGACGATAGAGATACATGTCCATCAGGCCGATCAGATCCCTGCTCAGTTTCTCCCGGTCGATCTCGCCCAACTGCACCGTGACTTTGAGCACCCCGGCGACGATGTTCTGCTCGTTGCTGGCCACCAGATCGAGCACCAGGTCGGTGAAATCTTCCCGGTCCTTGAGCGGCAAGCGTCCCACCTGGCCGAAATCGATGAAGCAGACCACATTATCCGGCAGGATAAAAACGTTGCCTGGATGGGGATCGGCGTGAAAAAAACCATGGACGAAGATCTGCTCCATCACCAGGTTGGCGCCACGCTCGGCGATCAGGGCAAGATCGTAGCCCTGCTCGCGCAGTACCTCCACCTTGGACGACTTGATGCCGAGCACATACTCCATGACCAGCACCCGGTCGGTGCTCAATTCCGGATAGACCAGGGGCACGTGGATGGCCTGGTTTCCCTCGAACTGGCGGGCAAACCGCTGAATATTCGACAGTTCAACTGAAAAGTCGATTTCCCGGCTCAGGCTGCGGGCGAACTCATGGACAATGGCCATGGGCTGATGCCCCTGGGCCTCTTCCAGATATTGCTCCATCAGCGCGGCGATGTGGGCCAGGATCTCCAGGTCAACGGCGATGATGTTCTCGATGCCCGGCCGCTGCACCTTGACCACCACCTCGGCGTCGTTGTCCATCCGGGCCCGGTGCACTTGGCCGATGGAGGCGGCCGCCAAGGGCTCGGCATCGAAATAATGAAAAATTTCCTCGGGATAACGCCCCAGTTCCTCCCTGAAAATAGTCCGGACCTCTGCCACTGAGAAGGGGGGGATCTCGTCCTGAAGTTTGGCCAATTCGTCAAGGAAATCCGGGGGGATCAGGTCGGGGCGGGTGGAGAGCAGTTGGCCGAGCTTGATGAAGGTCGGCCCCAGTTCCTCGAACACCAGCCGCAACCGCTCGGGCCGCGAGAGCCGGGAAATCTGCTCCCGCGGTTTGCGGTTGATCATCTGCAACCCGGACTCCAGATACTGATCGATGTGCAGCCGGTCGATCAGGTCATTGAAGCCGTATTTGAACAGGACCCGCAGGATACGGTGGTAGCGGTTGAGGTGGCGGTAGGTCCGCCCGATGGCCCCGAGCTTCCTGATGCTGAACATGCGCGGCTAGTCGCCGTTATTTCGATTGATCGCCACCAGCAGTTCTTCGACCTTGCGTTGCAGCTCGACAATCTCATCTTTGGTGGCCAGATTGAGCTGCCTGATCCGGTCCTCGACCCGCTTGTTGACCCACAGATCGAGCTGATCCTTAGCCTTTTCCGACCGGCGCAGGAGATCGTCGACAAACTGCTTGCCCTCCTCCTGCGACATCTTGCCCTTGGCAATCAACTCGCATCTGAGTTCCTCGATCTTCTCCTTGGTCAGGAAGGCGGCGCCAATCCCGGCATAGACCACATTTTTGACAAATTCCATCATAGTTGCCTCCACGTTGCATGAAAGGAAATTGTGATTTTCACACTATAGGTCCTGGAGACCGCGCGCGCACCCTATTCCTTGTCGATATCGCGATGGTACCGCTCAAGGCGGTATCCTTTGGCGGTCAGCAGCGACCAAAGGTGCTCCACCAGGGCCACCGAACGGTGTTTGCCGCCAGTGCAGCCCATGGCCAGGGTCAGTGACTCCCGGCCGCGGGCCGCATGCTCGTCGATCATGAACTGCAACAGCGGCGAAAACAAAGCCAGAAACCGCTCTCCGGACTCGTGGGCCAACACGTAACCGGCCACCTCAGGTTCCAGACCGGTGCGGGGCCGCAATTCCGGCACCCAATAGGGATTGGGCAGGAAACGGACATCCCACACCATATCGGCCTCGGGATGGCCATGTTTGAAGCCAAAGGAAAACAGGGTGACCTTCATGACTCTTTTTAACTTCCTTAGCGGCGGCTTGAGCGCCACATGCGGTTAACCGGCCGAACAGATCATCCGGATGGACTCGGCCCGTTCGTTGATACCCCGTTTAATCATCTCGTGGTTATAGGCGGCGACCACATCTTGACGTTTGAGCATGCCCAGCACCCAAGGGTCCTCCAGGCTTTCCACCACCGGAATCTCGTCGATCCCCTTGACGTCGAACAACTGCATCGCCTCGTAGCAGTTGGTGTCCGGGGTAAGCATGATCACCTCGCGGGCACAGATGTCACCCACCAGGTGACAGACCCGTTCCTCCTCGCTGTGGAGGATGGTCTTGACATCCTGCATCGAGACCACGCCCACCATCGTCCCCTGGCTGTTGACCACCGGGAAATAGAAGTTGTTGCGGGCAATGCGGAACAGTTCGAGCAGGTGGTTGATGTTGGCATTCTCGCTGATGAAATCGACATCCTCGGTGATCGTCTTGCCCACCCGGATCGATTTGAGGATCGCCACCTCGCGGCCTTCGTGGATATCGATCCCCTCGCGGGTGAAATCAACGGTATCCATGGAGTCGCCGTACAGCCAGGAGGAGGTGACCGTGCCCAGCACCGCGGTCACCATCACCGGGATGATGATCATGTAATTGCCGGTCATCTCGAAGAGGAGAAAGATGGCGGTCAGGGGGGCGTGGGTGGTGGCGGCGAGAAAGGCGCCGATGCCCACCGTGGCGTAGGCGCCGGCGGTTGCGGTCATCTCGGGGAGAAAGTGGTGGACGATGCCGCCGTAGGTGCCGCCCAGGACCGCGCCGATGAACAGGGCCGGGGCAAAGACACCGCCGGCGCCGCCCGAGCCCAGGGTAATGGCGGTGGCCAGCGACTTGAGGAAGACCAGCACCATCATCCGCCAGACCAGGGTGTCGCCGGCCAGGGCCTTGGCAATATAGTCATACCCGTTACCCATCACCTGCGGGAAGAAAATGCCGATGCAGCCGACCATCAGGGCGCCGAAAACAGGCTTGATCTGCGGGTGGAGCCGCAATCGCTTGAACCAGTCCCGAATCAGATAAAAAAAACGGATATGCAGCACCGCCGTCACCCCGACGATCACCGCCATCAGGGTATAGAGCGGGATTTCGACAAAAGGATTGACAATGGTGTAGTCCGGAATGGGAAAGGCCGGCACGGTGCCGTAATAGGCCCGCGACACCACGGTCGAGAGCGCCGAGGCGATCACCAGCGCTGAAAAGGAGGAAATTTCGTAGGTCCCGAGCAGGACGATCTCGGCGGCGAAAAACATGCCGGCCAGCGGGGCGTTGAAAATACCGGCAATGCCGCCGGCGCATCCCGCCGCGATATAGACCTTCATCCGTTTGCCCGAAACCCGGAACCGCTGTCCCACCTGCGAGCCGAGGGCACCGCCGATCTGGGCGATCGGCCCTTCCACCCCGGCCGAGTTGCCGCTGCCGATGGTCAGGGCGGTGGCGATGATCTTGATAAAGATGTTGCGGGCCCGGATCACCCCGTTCTCCAGGTTGACCCGACGCAGAAAACCGGTGAAGCCGTAGCCGTTGACCCGGCCTGGAAAGGCCAGGGACAAGGGGATGAGCAGGGCCGCTCCGGCCATGGGCAAAAGCGGCAGCAACAGGAGCCGCCAGCTGCCCTCCTTGATGCCGAGAGCCCCATGGCCCCAAACAAAAATAAGCTCATGGACCAGCTCCACCGATTCGCGAAAGACAATGATGGCAACCCCGGACATGATCCCGATACAGGCTGCGATCAGGATCATCCGAGCCTGCTCGCCCGGAAAGAATCGTTTCACTTTGGTAAGCATAACCGCTCCGGGATTGCACAACCGATGGCCGCGGCCTGACGCAGGAAATAGGCGTCGGTCATGCCGGCCAGATAATCGCGGACCATGGCGGCCGGGCCGTGCGCCGCCAGGTAGTCAGGTGACATCGACTTAAGGAAGCTCCGGTCGTGTTCCCCGCGTTCGGCCCGGTGCGCCAGGTCGAGGTGATGGTCGAACAACCGCTCGTAACACTCATGGATCATGGCAAAATCCGGCTTAAAGGCCGGGTTGGTGTAAATATGCTGGTAATTAAATGTCTTCAACCGGTGGAGCGCCGCTCCCACCTCTTCACCGAAGCCTAAGCTGTCGCCGGCCGGATCGTCGATGGCCGAGGTGCGGATCTGGGCGCTGTTGGCCAGAAGATCGGTCACCAGGGTATAGACCATGGTGCCGTTACTGGCACCGAGCACCCGGCAACACTCCTCGGGAATCTCCCCCCGTCCGATCAGGCCCAGCTCGATGGCATCCTCAAGGTCGCGGCCGACGTAGGCGATGGTATCAGCCAGCCGGACCACGCACCCCTCCAGGGTCATCGGTACCAGGTCCAGGCCGGGGTCGGCCAGCTTGGCCGCTCTTTCCCGGTCATGAACAAAAAAGTCCTTGTGCCGGTCGGGTGTAAGGCGCCGTGCCCGGACCTCGCCGTCGTGGCAGAGAATGCCGTCCAAGACCTGGAGGGAAAGGTTCCATCCCCTGCCCCCCCGCTCAAACCGGTCCAGAAATTGAACCGATTGTAGGTTGTGCTGGAAAGAGCCCAAACCATGGCGGCGGCAGA
>WRKE01000227.1 GCA_009778235.1 Pseudomonadota bacterium | reverse complement strand
GCCTCTTTGGTCAATAACTTCAGGGCGCTTTGGTAGTCATCAATGGCCTGGGCCCATTTTTTCTGCTGATACGCTTCCCGAGCAGTGGAGAGCATGAAATAGAGGCGGGAATTGACCAGTAATTGGTGGAACTCCTGCCGTTCCTTCTCGCTCACTATGCCGGGGTTGGCGTCGAGGGTTTGTTGCGCTCTTTCGAGGTACTGAACGGTTTCTTTCCACTGTGATTGGCTAAACGCCTTCTTGGATTGGTCAAGCTCATGGCGAAAGGAGGCGACGGCCATCCGACTGGCAATGTCGCCGGTCGTGCTCAGTTGCATCATCTGGTCAGAAAGATTCAGTGCCTTGCGGTAGGATTCAGCCGCTTCGTCCCAATCATTTTTCTTTTCGGCCTTTTCGGCCTCATCGAGCGCATTCCGCAATTCCAGCGACTGAATGGCCTCGCCAAACAATGCTTGCTGTTTGTCCAGATTGTGATCGGTCGCAAATTTCAAGGCCTGCCGGTAGAGGGCAAGGGCCGCTTCAATCTTGTTCTGCTCGACCAGCGCCTGCGCCCGAGCCGGCAGTTCGGCCAGTTCTTCCAGAGATGCGGCCACGCTGAGCGGAATAAACTCTCCCTCGTACAATACCCGTCCCTGCAATCCTTCCTGCATTTCAGAAGACGAGATCAGGTTGTCGATGGTCTTCTCCTGCGTGGTTTTGCGGAAACGAAGGATGGTCAGGTCCGATAATATGGCCTTTGCTCCTTCCAGAGTTTCCAGGGCCTGATCAAACTGTTTTTGTCCAATAAGCTCTTGCCCTTGGAGCAAGCGGGCCTGCGATTGACTGAGGGAGCTTTGATCTTTGAAGTACAGCGAGATGGTCAGAATTGCCACGGCAAGAATTAATATGGCCGCAACAATGGGCTTAACCGGTAGGGTTCCGGGCCAGCCAAGTGATTTGCTCGCCAGTTTGACCGGAGAAGACGGTTTCGATGCTGCAGCCGTTGACTTCGCCCTGCCTGGCGCGCGCGCCGCGGATGCCGCCGCTGGCATGGCCTGCTGAATCTTTTTCTTGAGCGCATCGGCACCGGGGGCATCGGCGGCCAGCGTCTTGATCTCGTCGACTAACTCCATGGCCTCAGCCAGCCTGGACATCGATAGGAGTTGTTCTACTGTTTTAAATAACTGATCGACTTTGCGAAACACCTTGCCGATATGCAGTTGCATCCCCTCGCGATCGGCAAAGGAGACACCCGCAGGCAACTCGGACAAGAGCCTGTTGGCGGCAAAGATTTTGTTTTTTTTGACCAGGTCGCGGATGTGTTGGAGCTCAGCGTTGTCAACCGAAGGCAGGGGGGCGGCAACAGGCTCTTGTTCCAGCCCGAGGGGAATCCGGTCGTCGTCCCCGAGGGCAATCAGCGCGTCGTCCAAGGAATCCAGGGGCGAATCCATTGCCTCAATATCGGCGACGCTGACGGTGTCGAGCGGGAGTTGATCCTGCTGACCCTCATACCATTCCGCGGCTTCCTGATTGAATGAATCTTTGAGATTGTAGACGTTGCCGCAAATCATCTCGCCGATGTACAGCACAAGCTCGGGTAACGATGGATTTTGCTGCCAGTGGTCGGTCAGGCGAATGGCGGCTGGATCGAAATCAGGGTGAAAAATAGGGGTTAAGGGCTTGGCAACCGGGGCAAAGTGCGGATAACCGAAGGGGAGACTGAGTCGAACCCGATGGGATTGCCCGATGCCGATAGTTTCATCCTCCTCATTTTTGACATATCCGCAAAGGTTATACTCAATTTCGTAGCTGTCAGGCGGCTGGCCTTCGGTTTTGACGATCGAAATTTTAGGATACAGCTCAAGAAGTTCCTTGAGCTGTTCGTAATCTTCAGTAACCTGTTGTACGCCCGTGGCCATAGAATTAACCTGTATTTTATGCGGCTGCTGCACCGGGCAAGAGTATTGGGTTGAAGCGGAAAGGAAAAGAAATACTTGCCGCATCGGCCCAGTGGGCATTATCCTTTATGATTATAAAGCATTACCAGGGGAGAGACAAGTGAGCTTTACACGGGAGACGAAAAAGTAGGTCAGCTGTCGTCCCAGCAAAGATTGCTTTGCGTCGGGAACAATTCCAGGTACCTTATTCTCCGACAACGCAACCACCAACGTGTTGAGACCAATGAAGAGCTTTCAAGCCGCATTCGAAATAACCCAGGTCAGCAATTGTCCTTTCTATGCTCAGGAAGAGCGCTTTCTGCTGACCGGCAAGGCGGTCGAGCTGCCGTTGGGCCGATCGTCCTGCCTTATTTTGGTGCGCGAGCTCACCGGGCTGCTTTTCAGCCTCTTGCCGCATGCGGCCACCGACTTTGCAGAACAACGCGACACGACCTTCACCTGTGGCGGCTGCACGGGTTTGGTCAAATTTCGGCTGACGGATAAAGCGGTTTCCAACAGTGAGGGCAATCATGTCGACACCTCTGCCGAGAATGCGGAGTCAGTGATCAGCGGGCGCCTTGAAGCCATCGCTCCGGCGGAGTTGCTGCAGGTTTTCCACATGCATCAAAAAACCGGCAGACTGATTCTTGAATTTGAAAGTGGCTCGGCCCGGGTCACCTTCCAGGAAGGAGGGTTGTTGGCGGCCCGCTATGAGGATTTAGATAACCAAGAGGCAATCTACGCCATCCTGCACCAGAAAGAAGGCACCTTTCACTTTATCCCCGGCCCACCGGACGCCCTGATGAAAACACGAGAACTCGGCGATTTCATGATGATTCTCATGGAAGGGCTGCGCCGGATCGACGAGGGTGAATAACCCCATCTCCCCACTGCCTAGCCGTTGACCTGAAAGGGCGGCAGTTCGGCAATGCTCATGAAGTCTTCCACATGATAGCGGGCGTCAAGCGCCCTGTTTCTGAAGGCAATCAAATCTACCCCGGTACCGGCGCAGTGTTCCTGATCGATCACTGAATCGCCGATGTAAATGGCTTCATGGGGCTGGACCTGCAAACGGTCCAGGATCATGACTAGTCCGTCCGGAGCCGGCTTGGGACGCGGGGCGGTGAGGGCGGTCACCACCATGTCGAACCATGGCCGCAGTCTGAAGGTGTCGAGGATGATATCCATGGTATCGGTGCGGTTGGTGGATATCGCTGTCTGGTGGCTCGGCTTGATCAAGGCGAGAAACTGGAGCAGATCGGGCTCTATGGTCATGAAGCGCAGGTAGGGCGCGTAAGGAAGTTTAAGGCGGTGGGCCTCGATCAATTCCGGTGCGATATGGCCATGGTTGCGAAAGATATGGGCCACCGAGTTGTGCGTGTTGTGGATATGGACGTAATTCAGTTCGTCCTCGTTCATCGGTGGGCAGGAAAAGGTGGCGAGCAGGTCGTTGTAGTATTGCCGGTTTGCTTCCCGGGAACTGAACATGACGCCGTCACAATCGAAAACAACAAGTTTGAGCATAGGTGTCACGAGTTGGCGGGAATCACGGCAAGACGCCGCTGGTTTCCCGGGTGAGTTGATCGAAAAAAGTTTGCATGAAGGCATGCCGCTGTTCGGCCATTTCCCGTCCCACCGAAGTCAGCATCTGGTCGCGGACCCTCGACATCTTGAGGCGAAATTCGCGGTAGGCCGTATCCTCCAGGGAATAGGGCGAGGTGGCGGCCGGGTCCAACTCCGGGTTATGCAACCGGGCGCCGACCTGACCGGCAAAGAGAAAGGCCCGGCCGATGCCGACCGCGCCGATGGAGTCGAGCTTGTCGGCATCATAGAGAATTTTTGCTTCCAAGGTGACAGGGCGTACCATGCCGCGGAACCGGTGGCTGCCAATGCAGTGGCAGATGGCCTCGATAGCGGCTTCCTCGTAGGCCAATGCCCGCAACAACGGTGCGGCCAGTTCGGCGCCGCGTCGAGCGTGGCAAATCCGGCCCCGGCTTGAGCTTTCTTCCTTGCGGCCGATATCGTGCAACAGTGCCGCTGGGGCGAGGATGTCGAGAGCGGCGCCCATCCGCTCGCCCATGGTCAAGGCGGTGTGCAGCACCCGTTCGCTGTGATCGGGGCCATGGGACCCGCCTTCGGTAATACAGAAGGAATGGCTGAGTATTCTTAAGCGGGTGAGGATCTCAGAGGCAAGGAGATCGGCCACGGCCATCGATGCGGTGGTCATCTCAAACTACTCGCCAAACCATTCCTGCCTCAGCCAACGGATACCGAGCAGTAGCAGCTGTTCATCGTCGCCGGTCAATCCGGTCAGCTCAAGCGGATTCAAAGGGCTCTGTAGACTCACCTGGCCGCTGGCTATTGCGTCCTTGAACCGATCCAGGTCATACAAGGCCAGCATGTACTGGGCGAGCTGCGACCGGGAGGGGTGGAAGGTACCTGCCAGGATGGCGGGGTGCTGCACCAGTGGCAGCAGGGCGTCGTTGAACCGGTTGTAGGGCTCCAGCCCCTGGCTGTGCAGATAGGCGCGCACAGTTTGCGTGCCGGCTGTTTCGGCAAAACCCAGGCAATGCGCCTCTCTCAGCAGCACCAGCGATTCCACCGTCGTGCCATCACTGGATTTGGTCGCGCCCCGGCCCACCGGATAGGCGCGGCAACTCCCGGGCCGATCGTCGTAGACCGCACATCCCAGACTGCTGACAAAAACACAGGAGGCCCGGCCGTCATCCACCATGGTGAGGTAGCAGACCGGCAGGACGCACCCTTCGTCCCACTCGACAATCACATGGCGGTCGAGCAGTTGTCCGGAAGTGAGCGCAAGCCGCCGTTTCAGGCGCAGCACGTCGTACGGGGTCAGGGCTAAATCCAATTCGCGGCAGCATTGGGTGAAGCAGGGAACCCCTGGATGGCAGGCAAATGCCAGATCCTGGTCCGCGCTGGCCGGCTGAAAGTGTTCGGGCAGGGCTGGTGAGCTCATGACGCGGATTTCCATTTGATGGCCAGCAACGGGCTGGCCACGAAGATGGAGGAGAAGGTACCGGCGATCAGGCCGATCAGCAAGGTGAGGGAGAAGTCATGGAGCGTTGAGCCGCCCAGGAAGAGCAGGGAAAGGACCGTGAACATCACGGTCATAACCGTGATGATCGAGCGGGCCAACACCTGGTTGATGGAATTGTTGATGATGGCGTACAGGCCGAGGTCAGGATTTTTCTGTTGGTTTTCCCGGATGCGGTCGAAGATGACGACCGTGTCGTTTAAAGAGTAACCAGCCAGGGTGAGCAGGGCGGTGACGATGAGCAGGGTCTTCTCCATGTCGAGCAGCCAGATGATGCCCAGGGTGGCCAGGACGTCATGCAGGGTGGCGACCGCCGCCGCGATGCCGAAGCGGAAGTCGAAGCGGAGCGCCAAGTAGATCATCACCCCGATCAACGACATGATCACCGAGACGACCGCCTTGTTGCGCAGATCAGCCGAGGTTGAGGCCCCGATCTCTGATTTGCTTTCCAGACTGAATCCTTTGTCAGCCTGTGCCTTGTGCAGAATGTCCGTGATCGCCTCGTCGAAATTGGCCACCTTCTCTTCCGCCTTTTTGATTTTGACGATCAGGCGGTTTTCACCGGTCACCTCCTGCAGGTCGATTCCCGGATGGCCGCTATTGGTCATGGCGGCCCGGATTTCATCCAGGTGAAAAGGCTTTTGGGCGTGATATTGCAGCAAGGTGCCACCGGAGAAATCGACCCCCATGTTGGCATTGCCCCGCACAATCTGGACAAAGGCGAATATACCCATGAGCGAGGCGATCGCCGAGACGGTGAAAGCGATTTTTCTCATCCGCATGAAATCGAAATGGGCGTTGTGCACCAAGTGAAAGAACTGCAGCCGTTTGAGCTTTTTGAAGCTGAACAGGATATCGTACACCAGCCGGCAACCGAACAGAACCGCAAAGAGGTTGAGGATCAGGCCCAGAGTGAGGGTGATGGCAAAACCCTTGATGGGACCAGTGCCGAACAGGAAAAGGGCCAAGGCCGTGATCAGGGTGGAGACATGGCCATCGACAATACTCCAGAAGGCCCGGTCAAACCCCGCATCCACCCCGGCCCGCAGTGACTTGCCCAAGGCGAATTCATCGCGCATTCGTTCATACACCAAAACGTTGGCGTCGACCGCCATGCCGATGGAGAGGATGATACCGGCGATGCCGGGCAGGGTGAGGGTCGCGCCCAACAAGGCCAGGCCGACGAACAGCAACATGATGTTCACCACCATGGCCACGTTGGCGATCACCCCGGAGAGGCGATAATAGATGGACATGAACACCACCACCAACAGGGTGCCGAACAGACCGGCATAAATTCCCTTGTGGATGGAATCCTGGCCGAGACTGGCGCCGACCGTCAGGTTCTGGACGATGTCGACCGGTGCCGGCAGGGCGCCAACCCGCAGGACAATCGCCAGGTCAGCGGCATCGTTGTGGGTGAAGCTGCCTGAGATCTGGGCACTGCCGCCTGAAATTTTTTCCCGGATCACCGGCGCCGAGCGGACGATTTCATCCAGCACAATGGCCAACCGTCGGCCGACGCTCTTCTCGGTAATCGCGGCAAAGACCTGGCCACCGCGCGAGGTCAGGTCCAGGCTGACATAGGGCTCGTTGAAGTGGCCGCCGACCCGGACCTGGGCGTTTTTCACCATTTCACCGGTCATCAAGACCGGGCTTTCCAACAAAATGGGGATTCTGGACTCCCGCTTGCTCTTCTGGTCAACGGTCTTTTCAAAATAGATTTCAGTGCCCTGGGGCAATCGGTTCTGCAGGGCCAGGTTGAGCTGTTTGCGGCTCTCGCCTTCGCGCCACTGCCCAGCCTTGACCACCTCGTCAATCAGCTGGGGCAGGTTGAGTCCCGGGGCTTCGGCCACGGTCTTGAATTCGAGCTGGGCGGTTTGGCCGATCAGGTCCATGGCCCGCTGTTGATCTTTGACGCCCGGAAGTTGGACCACGATCTGGTTTTCACCCTGGCGCAGGACGATCGGCTCGGCTACGCCGAACTGGTCGATACGGTTGCGGATGATCTCCAGCGATTGATTGACTGAATTCTTCCTGATGAAGTCGACTTCGCTGTCTTTGAGTTTCAGGGTGATCCGGGGGAACGAGCCCGCCTCGGCCTGGATCTGACTGTCAAGGTTGGGGAATCGTTCGTTTAAGATCTGCTTGACCGTGTCAATGGCGCCGATGTTGGGCAGGGTGAACAGGATTGATTTCGGATTGCCGCTGTCCATCCGGACCACGCTGATGTTCTTTTCCGCCAGCGCGCTCTTGAAATCAGAGGCTGAAAGGTCAAGGGAGTTTTCAGCGGCCTTTTCCAGGTCAACCTGGAGGACGATATGCATGCCGCCCTGGAGATCCAGTCCCAGCTTAAGGCCCGCCGGGGCAAGATATTTTTTCCACCAGTCGGGCAGGCCATGGTACAGGGAGGGAGTGAGGACCAGGCCGGAAAAGATCAACAGGAGGATCACCAACCCGATTTTAAGCTTTATGGTGGAATTCATTGACTATGTTCCTTTGGCTGAGCAAGAAGAAAAAACAAAACTCCAATTGTTAAAACGGATAGATTATACGCTGATACCCTGCTTGATGCAATGCTGGGGTGCTTTTTTGCGGCAAAAGGCGGGAAG
>WRKE01000226.1 GCA_009778235.1 Pseudomonadota bacterium | reverse complement strand
CTGGTCAAGATGGTCGATGGGGAGGGAGGATGAGTCGAAAACGGATCAGGGCAACCGTGCACGGCCGGGTGCAACGGGTTGGGTTTCGCGAATACACCCGGCAGGAAGCAAACGGACTTGGGGTCTCGGGCTGGGCCCAGAATCAATCCGACGGCACGGTGCTGGTGGTGTGTGAAGGCGAGGCATCCCAGGTGGATGCCCTGGTGGCCTGGCTGTCGATCGGTTCCCCCTTTGCCATGGTCACCCGCGTCGACTGGCATGAGGAAGCGCCCCGGGGAGAGAGCGGCCCCCTGGTCATCCGCTATGGTGCTTAAGCCGTAGCGCCTGCATGCGGAGCAATTTGGTCGTCATTTAACCTTCACTTAAAAAAATATGAAGAAAGTCCACGTCCCCACCGGTGAGCCTGCCGGACGCATTGTCTGTCACCAGTGCGGCAATTCCAAGCATTTTGTTGAAATTGCCGAAAATGTCCTGATGACGACCCATTACCAGCAAAACAGCGACGGATCGTTCACCCCGGAAGACCATACCACCGAAATTTTTGGCGAGGTGAAATTTTTGTGCGGCAAATGCGGGGCAGACATGACCCGATTCCATGCCCATTTTCTGGAAATGTCGTTTTAAGGAAGAGCTGCCGGGGGGCAAGAGAAGCGTTTCTGGTTTTTGCTTCGCGGCTGGCTGGTCAAGCAAAGGCAATAAAAAAAGGCTGCCTGAAAAGGCAGCCTTAGGGTACAAACAAGCGACAATTGGTCGATCAGACGCAACCGGTGGGTTTCGGCAGTCCGGCCATTTTACAGGCTCCTTTGCCAGGGCCAGACGGGAACAGCTCATAGATGCGTTTCAGCGGGAAACCGGTGGTCTTGGAGAGGATACGAACCATGGGAGCAATACCGTTCTTTTTGTAATACTCCTGGAGGGCATCGATAACCTTTTGATGCTCATCGGTGATGTCGGCGATGCCTTCAACAGTCTTGACGTAGTCAACCCAGTTCTCGTCCCACTCTTCAGCGCCTTTCAGCAAGAAACCGTCTTCGTCTACCTCGTAGGATTTCCCTTTGTGTTCAATAGTTGCCATGTGTTCCTCCTTGGCCAGGTGTGGTTAAACTATGGTGAGTAATAGAAGCCAAATCTAGAAAATCCACAGTTTATTACTATAGGGGGGGGGCTTTGTCAAGCAAACACCCTGATTTTTTTGGATGACGATTCAGCCGTGGTTTTGTCGGTTTTCAGATCATTTTCCTCTGGTAACTTGCTGACAAATTGAACATAATGCGTTTTTAAAAAATAAGGATATCTCGCGGATCGCTTAAGGGGTTGCACTTATTATGCTGAATATACTTAGAAAAAATGCGCAATCGGTTGTCGTTCAAGCGCTGGTGGTCATCATCGCCCTGGTGTTCATCTTTTGGGGGGGTGGGTCAAAGATGAAGGATAATCCCAATGCCCTGGCCGTGGTCAACGGCAAGGAGATACCTTATCGCGATTTCCAGCAGAGTTATGAGCGGACGGTCGAGACCTACAAGCAGCAGTTCGGCGGCCAGCTTCCGCCTGAATTGTTGCAGGGCGCGGAGTTGAAAGAGCAGGTGCTGAACCGGTTGATCCAGGAAGAACTGGTGCGGCAGGGTGCCGAAAAGGCGGGAATTATGATCAGCAAGGAGGCCATCCAGCGTAAGATCCAGGAGATGGCCGTCTTCAGCGTCAATGGCCGGTTTGATCTTGCCAATTACAAGGCGGTGCTGAGTCAAAACCGGCTTTCGCCCGCATCGTTCGAGGCTGGGATTCGCAACGATTTGCTCACCACCCGGGCGCTCAGGGCCATTGACTCGTTTACCGTGGTGCCTGCGCAGGAGGTACAAAACTGGATCGGCTACATTGACCATGAAATCAAGCTGGCCTACGGTGCGGTGCAGAGCGACGATTATATCACCCAGGTTCAGGTGACCGACGAGGCCCTGGCTGCCTGGTATGAAACGGCCAACAGTAAATACAAGAGCGCCCCGCAACGCAAACTGCTCTACCTGGCCTTTCCGTTCAAGGATGACCTGGGGCAGGTGACAGTCAATGACGAGGCGATCCAAGCCTACTATCACGAGCATGCCGAGACCTATGGTCAGCCCGAAAAGCGGCGGGCCCGGCACATTCTGTTCAGGGTGACTGGTGAGGATTCTCCGGAAACCAAGAGTGCCAAGAAGGCGCAGGCCGAAAAGGTCCTGGCCCGGATCAAGGCCGGCGAGGATTTTGCCAAGCTGGCCGGTCAATTCTCGGAGGATATGACCAAAGACAAGGGCGGCGATCTGGGATTCTTTGCCCGCGGCCAGATGGTGCAGCCCTTTGAGGAGAGCGTTTTTGCCCTGAAAAAAGGCGAGGTCAGCGGCGTGGTGGAAACCCCGTTCGGTTTCCACCTGATCAAGGTCGAGGAGATCATGCCCGCCAAGACGCAAACCTTGGCGGAGGCAACGCCTTCCATTCGCAAAATCTTGGAACAAAAAGGGGTGAAGGCGATCACCTTCAAACGGGCCTCGTCCGCCTATGAAGCCATCATCAGGGCCGGCAGCATGGCCAAGTACAGTGAAACGTCCGGTGCCCATCCGGTCCTGAAAACCGGCTTCTTCCTCCAGGACGCCCCTCCCGGAGAGGAAGGAATGGCCAAGGATCCCGCCTTTGCCCAGGCGGCCTTTGGTCTGCGCAAGGGGGAGTTGAGTTCCCTGGTGGAGACTGCCAACGGCTACGCCATCTTGTTTGTCGACGATGCCAAGGATTCGGTGGTGCCGGAGCTTGCGGCGGTTCGCAACCAAGCGATTGTTGATTATAAGAAGGAGAAAAGCGTTGAGTTGGCCAGGGCCGCCGCCGAGGAGATGTTGCACAAGGCCAAGGCGCACAACGAATGGCCGGCCGGTCTGGCCCGCAAGGAAAGCGACTATCTGAAACGGAACGGAGCCACCGGCGCCATGCCCGAAAATCTCAGGCAGGATGCCTTTACCCGGGTGGGCAGGGAGGTCTTCCCCGAGAAAGTGATCGCCAACGGCACGGTCTTCTATCTGTACCAGATCATTGATTCCCGTCAGGGCAAAGGTGAGATGGACGCCACCAAGCGTCGCCTGCTCGAACAGCAACTGCATGAAGCTGAAAAAAATATCCTGATGGCCGATTGGCTCGGTCAATTGCGAAAAGAGGCGTACATCTGGACCAATGCCAGAATGCTTCAATAAACAGCGTGCCCGTGACCACCTCCCCTGGCTGGGTCGGTCGCCGGATGCCAGGCGGATGAGGGATCATCTTGGCCGCACTCTTGAAAACGCCGGGAACCACAGGAAAGAAGAGTGCCCCGTTGACCTTCAGCATGCTGTTTCAGGCGAACAAAAGGCGTTGTGAAAGCATCAAGCATCCCTCTGGCATCAACGCCTGACCCACCCCTTGGCCAAGTTGCCATCCTCCAGGCTGTCGCCGCCTTCCCCGCAGCGGAGCAGTTGCTGCTGCAATTTATCTCCATTGTTTACGAGCCTGTTTCCGCTGGTTTTTTGGGACGATGCCTGGTGGGACTCGATCCTTCGCTGTTCGAGGATCACCGCCCCAGCAGCGATGAGATCGGCGAGATGGTCGTCCGGCTGCGGAATCAGGGCTTGCTCAATGCCAAAAATCAATGCCCGCCGATGCTGGCGGAGCTGCTGACCCGGCAAGCCATCAGCCAAAAAAGGTTTGCCCGGATGGTCACCCTGATTGAGCGAGCCGCGCCGGTCGATTACATGCACGGCAAATGGCCGACCAGATGCTGGCGGGCCCTGCGTCAGTTTCGGATCGGCTTATACACCCAGAGTTTCGATAAACTGGACGAGGCCCTGGAGTTCCTTGAACGGGAATGCCACCGGTATCTGGATATTGAACCGCCGGCGGTGCTGGTGGCCGCCCGAGCGTTTGATCAGGACTGGTTTGCCGCCCTGCCCGGTTCGCTCCAATTTTTTCTCTTGAATCAGATCATCCGCTATTCGCTGGAGCGATTGCACCATTTTCCCGCCATCTTTGCCTATCTCGAGAATGAACAGACCCAGACTGTCCCGGCGGATGAGCGGATTCCCTTTCGCCGTCTGCTGGCCGGCGCCTATTTGCTTAAGGGGCGTCTGAACGATCTGCGATCCCTCTTGGAGCGGTACGGCGATTCCTTCCTCGGTTCAGGGTTTGCGGGCGCAAAGGCCTTTCTGAGCGGCGACACCGATCTGGCCCTGGAGCTATTTGCCGAGGATCTCCGCCATCTCCAGCAATATACCGGCACCGAGTCCTGCTTTTTTTTCGGCATCACCGGCCTGTTCTGCATTTTTGCCCTGCTGGCCCGCGATGGAGAGGGTGACCGTGATCGCGCCCGCGAAGCGGTGGCCACGGTATTGGGCCGCTGCCAGTGCGGCTGCGCCGAGGAGGTGCCGTTCCGCTTCCTTGATGCGGTTCTCCGGGCCAACGGTGAAAAACTCCCCGATATGTTGGTGCTCACCGAGGGGTTGGCTGCCGACGACCGCAGTCTGAGCGCCCTGGTCGCCCTGCTGTCCCTGCATTGGATGGGGGTGGAAGTGCCCGCTGATTTCCAGGAAATATTGCTGCGCCTGCACCATCGGGCCTATGAAAGCGATTTTTTCTGGGTGGCCATGGAATCGGCGGAATTGCTTTCCACCTTGGATTCATCCCAAACGGCTATGCATCTGCGCGCCCGGGATCTGGCCAAACGGCTCGACTGCCGCTTTCTGACCCATCTGGTCACTCCTGATGCCCCCTGGAAGCAAAGCCTGCAGGAGCTGATCGAGGTAACCAGCCGGATTCGCGAACCGGAACGATCCACCCGTTTGTGCTGGCTGGTCGACTATGAAAACGGTTCCCTGGAATTGATCCCCAGAGAACAGAAGCGTCTGGCCGCCGGCGGTTGGACCAAGGGGCGGTCCATTGCCCTGCAGCGGCTGTTGGTGGATGGTGATCTCGACTATCTGACCAGCCAGGATCGGGCCATCTGCGCCGCACTCATTCCCATGGAAGAAAACGGGGGCAAGAGTAGCGGCCATATTTTTGATCCGGACCAGGCCTTGCCGGCCCTGGTCGGCCACCCCCTGGTTTTTCTCAAACGTTCACCACAGACCCCGGTCGAGATCGTTGCCGGTGAACCCGAGTTGGTGGTCGAGCGGAGAGGCGATTCGCTCTTTGTCCATTTCTTCCAGGACATCGGCGAAGGATCGGTGGCGGTCTGGCCCGAGACGCCCACCCGTTTCCGTATCATCGTTATCAAAGAGGAACACCGGCAGGTCGCTGAGATAACCGGACGGGACGGTTTGCTCGTTCCCCTTGCCGCCAGCCGACAGTTGTTGAACGCCATCGGCAACATCGCCTCTTTTATGACCGTTCATTCGGCCATTGAGGTCCCTGGCGAGGAAACCACCGCCGAGTTGGTGGAAAGCGATTCCACCATCCGCATGCACATCATCCCCTATGGCAGCGGCTTTCGGATCGAACTCTTTGTCCGGCCATTCGGCGACGGCGGTCCCTATCTCAAGCCCGGCGTCGGGGTGGCGAACCTGGTGTGCGAAATCAACGGCAAACGGCTACGGACCAAACGTAATCTGCGACTGGAGGAGCAGAAGGCCCGGGAAATCGAGGAATCATGCCCCATGCTCGACCTGGCGATTGATTTCGAGCAGGAGAACAAGCGGGAGTGGCATCTGATCGACCCTGAAGAGTGTTTGCAGGTCTTGTTGGAAATCGATGAGATCAAGGACAGGGTCATCCTGGAATGGCCGGAGGGGGAAAAACTGGCGGTGCGCCGCCAGGCCGGGATCAACCAGTTGAACCTGAATATCCGCACCAGCCAGCAGGACTGGTTTTCGCTCTCAGGCCAGCTCAACATCGATCAGGACGAGGTGATGGAGCTCAAAACCCTGCTGGACAAGGTCCGCGAGACCAGAAGCCGCTTCATCCCCATGGGAGAGGGGCAGTTTTTGGCCCTGACCCAGGAGTTTCGCAATCGTCTGGAGGAGCTCATCCTCTACGGCACCAGCCAGCCGGGCAACGAGCTGGAAGTCAAGATTCATCCGCTGGCGGCCATCGCCTTGGAGGAACTCACCCACCAGGCCCAGACCAAGGCCGATAAGGGGTGGCGGCAGCGGTTGCGGGCCATTGCCGAAGCCCAGCAGTTGACCCCCAAGGTTCCCACCACCCTGAAGGCGGAGCTGCGCGATTACCAGAAAGAAGGCTTCATCTGGATGAGCCAGTTGGCGCATCTCGGGGTTGGTGCCTGCCTGGCTGACGACATGGGCCTGGGCAAGACCCTGCAATCGATTGCGGTGATCCTCAGCCTGGCGCATCTCGGGCCGTCTTTGGTGGTGGCCCCCACCTCGGTGTGCATGAATTGGGAGGCCGAGGTGCACCGCTTCGCCCCGACCCTGGCCTTCCACATGTTTTCCGAGTCGAATCGCGACGAGATCATCCCTGCCTTGGGGAAGTTTGACGTGCTCGTCACCAGCTATACCCTGATGCAGCAGGAAATTGAGCTGCTGGCCCAGGTCAAGTGGCAGTCGATCGTGCTGGATGAGGCCCAGGCGATCAAGAATGCGGCGACCAAGCGGTCCAAAGCAGCCATGCGCCTGGACAGCCGTTTCCGCCTGATCACCACCGGCACGCCGATTGAAAATCACCTCGGCGAGTTGTGGAACCTGTTCGGATTCATCAACCCCGGCCTGCTGGGCACCTACAAACAGTTCAACCGGCGGTTCGGCATTCCCATCGAGAAATATCACGACCGGGAAGCAAGACGGACCTTAAAGAAATTGATCCGGCCCTTCATGCTTAGGCGGATCAAGTCGCAGGTCCTGGAGGAGTTGCCGCCCCGGACCGAGATCACCCTGCGGGTGGAGATGCAGGTCGATGAGATGCGGTTTTACGAGGCCCTGCGGCAGCAGGCCATTGAGAATATCGAGGGCAGCAGCGAGAAGCCGGGCCGCCACCTGCTTATTTTGGCGGAGATTATGCGCTTGCGGCGGGCTTGCTGCAACCCCAGGCTGATCAACGGCCAGATCGACATTCCTTCCACCAAACTCCAGGTCTTTGCGGAGACAGTGGAAGAGCTGCTGGGCAGCGGGCACAAGGCCCTGGTCTTCAGCCAGTTTACCGGCCACCTGGCCTTGATCCGGAATTTTCTTGATGAACGGGGGATTGCCTACAAGTACCTGGACGGCGCCACCCCCACCAAGGAGCGCCAGGAGCAGGTGGAAAGTTTTCAGGCAGGAGAGGGTGACCTGTTCTTGATCAGTCTGAAGGCCGGCGGTCTGGGGCTGAATCTGACCGCCGCCGACTATGTCATCCACATGGACCCCTGGTGGAATCCGGCGGTGGAGGATCAGGCCGCCGACCGGGCGCACCGGATCGGCCAGAAGCGGCCGGTGACCGTCTACCGTCTGGTCACCGCCAATACCATCGAGGAAAAAATTGTGCGCCTCCATCAGGAAAAGCGCGATCTGGCCAACTCGTTGCTCGAGGGGGCCGATGTCAGCTCGCGGATCAGTGCCGAGGAATTGCTCGAACTGATCCG
>WRKE01000225.1 GCA_009778235.1 Pseudomonadota bacterium | reverse complement strand
GAATTGATCCCCAACCAGCAGGTGGCGCTGCGCATCGACCGCACCAACGGCCGCAACGAGACCGTCCAGGTCCGGCTGCGGCTCGACAATGCCATGGAAATCGACTATTACCGCCAGGGCGGCATCCTCCACAAGGTACTCAGGCAGCGGCTGCGGGGACGGTGAGCGCACAGGCCGAGGCTGTTCGGCAGTTCGGCGCTCAATGCAGGCTCCGCAATCCTGTGGCGGCCCATGCTGAGCGGCCCGGACCAGAATCCGGGCCGTAACGCGACCCCCTGGCCGGAGTTCGTCCTATCATTTTCCAAGCATTTTGTTCAGCATGCCCGCCATCGTCCTGACCACCATCAACGCCCGTTACATCCACGCCAACCTGGGACTGCGCTGGCTGTTCGCCAATCTGGGGGAGTTGCAGCCCCAGGCAATTATCCAGGAATACTGCCTCACCGACCGGCCCAGCGACATCGCCGAGGCCATCCTGGCCGAAAGCCCGGCCATCGTCGGCATCGGGGTCTACATCTGGAACGCGGCCGAAGTGCGGCGCCTGGTGGGCGTGCTCAAACAGGTGGCACCCGCAACCATCATCGTGCTCGGCGGCCCGGAGGTCAGTCACCTGCCCCTGCGGGTCGACTTCAGCTCCGCCGATTACCTGCTTCAGGGAGAAGGGGAACACAGCTTCCGCAAGCTCTGCCGGGCGGTGCTGGCCGGCCACCCGCCGGCAACCCGGATCGTTGCCGCCGCCTTGGTCGAGACCGACACCCTCAAGCCGCCCTACCGGTTCTACACCGACCAGGACCTGGCCCACCGCCTGGCCTATGTGGAGGCATCCCGCGGCTGTCCCTTTGCCTGCGAGTTCTGCCTCTCCTCCATCGACCGACAGGTGCGGCCCTTTCCGGCCGATGGTTTCCTGGCGGAAATGGAGGCGCTCTGGGCGCGGGGGGCACGGACCTTCAAATTCGTGGACCGTACCTTCAATGCCAATCCGGCCACAGCCGCCCGGATCCTCGATTTTTTCCTCGCCCAACAGCCGCCTTTTCATGCCCACTTCGAGATGATCCCCGACCATTTCCCGGACAGCCTCAAAGAGCGGATCGCCCGTTTTCCGGTCGGCACCCTGCAACTTGAGGTCGGCATCCAGACCCTCAATCCACACATTGCGGCCAACATCAATCGGCGGCTCAATATGGACCGGATCCGCGAAAATCTGGCCTTTCTCGGACAGCGGACCAACGCCCATCTCCACCTCGACCTGATCGTCGGCCTGCCCGGCGAGTCCCTGGCGCAGTTCGGCCAACACCTCGATACCCTGGTGGCGCTTTGCTCCGGCGAGATCCAGATCGGCATCCTCAAAAAACTCTCCGGCACCGCCATCGACCGGCATGACCAAGAGCACGGCATGGTGTACTCCGCTGATCCGCCCTATGAACTTTTACAAAATAACCTGATTAGCTTTGGTGAAATGCAGGAAATGAAGCGGTTGGCGCGGTTTTGGGATCTGGTGTACAACAGCGGCAACTGCAAGCGCACCGCCCCGCTGCTGTGGCTGGATGGCGGCGTGTTCAAGGGATTTTGTGCATTTTGCGCCTGGCTCCACGCCAGAAGCAGCGCCACCTGGCAGCTCGGCCTGCCACGCCTGGCCGAGCTGCTGTTTACCTACTTGACCGTCACCCAAGGCCGGGACAAGACCGAAGTGGCCGATGCCCTGGCCGCCGACATCCTGGGAATCAGGGGCCGGGTCCTGCCGCCGTCGGTCATGGCGTATGTCACCCGGCTGCCCGACGAGCGCCACGACCTTGGCGACTCCCTGACCCGGCGCCAGAGCAAACACCGGCAGGGGCAGGATCAGGCGACACGGTTCAAGTAACAAAGGCAAGGGACATCAGAGCAAACCGTCCATGACCTCCAGGCACATGTCCGCCTTATTGAGGGTGTAGAGATGCACGCCGGGGGCGCCGCCATCAAGCAGGCCCTTGACCTGCTCACGGGCATGGGCCACGCCGATTTCGTATACCGCCGCAGCGCCGCCCTGCTCATTGGCCTTGATCAGTCCATTGATCAGGCGGCCGGGGATGCGGACGTTGCACGTCTCCAGAACAAATCGTAAAGAAGCCATGTTGCGGATGGGGAGGATGCCCGGCACGACCGGCACGGTAACGCCCCGGACGCGCAACCGGTCGACATAGTCGAAATAGACCCGGTTGTCGAAATACAATTGGGTGATGACGAAATCGGCTCCGCATTCCACCTTGCGCTGCATCACCGCCAGGTCGTTGGCAAAAGAAGGGGCTTCGGCGTGGGCCTCGGGAAATCCGGCCACCCCGATGGTCAGGCCGGGATGGTGCTGACGGATGTAGGCCACCAGGTCCGAAGCATGGGGAAAGGCGGCGAACAGCTCGGCATCGGTGCCAGTGTAGCCGGCGGGACGGTCGCCGCGCAAGGCCAGGACATTGTCGATCCCCAAGGCGCGGATCGCCTTGATAAATCCGTCGATTTTTTCCCTGCTGGCCGTAACTCCGGTCAGATGCGGCATGACCTCAAAGCCGCAGGATCGGACCAGCCGTTCGCAGATCTCCAAGGTATTGGACTGGGTGGACCCGCCGGCGCCGTAAGTCACCGACACAAACAGCGGCTGCAGCCCGCTAAGCGCGCAGGCGGTTTCCAAAAAGCCAGGCCATTCCTCCTGTTTTTTGGGCGGGAAGAATTCCAGGGAAACAAAGGGGCTGCTTTTTTTGATCAATTGAGGGATCTGCATCCCGTCCTCCTTATGGCTGGCCGCGCCTGGGCATCCGGCCCGAGCGGCACGGCGGAAAATGATTCACGGACAGCGACGATTGAGTGACAGATGGCGGCTGGTCATCGCCGTCGGGGCTTGCGGCTGCCCCACAAGGGGTCCGGGCCGAACCGGGCCTGCCACCAATCCTCGGGATCATAAATGTCGAGATCGGCATCGTCTGCCTCATCCCGTTTCAGGGGAACCTGATATTCATTGCAATACTGAATCAGCAGCTCGTAGGCCGCGGTGATCCGATACATCAACTCGCCACTGCCTTCTGGGCGGCTGGCAATGGCGTCCGGATGGTACTGCTTGCTCAACCGGCGGTAGCTGCGCTTGATCTCGGCCAAGCTTGCCCGCTCGGGAAGCTGCAGCACCTCCCGGGCCTGTTCAATGGCCTGCCATTTTCTGGCGTTCATTCATCAGCCTTTTTCTTCTGCCAGCTCTTTTCGGTGCCGTTGAGCAGGCGGCCGATGTTCTGGTGATGCTTGAGCCAGATCAGCAGGACGATGAAGGCCGCCAGCCAAAATTTCCATGCCGGGACCTGGAGCAGCAGCAGCACGACCAAAATCGAGGCCGAGCCGAGGAGCGAGCCCAGCGAGACATAGCCGGACAAAGACACGCAGACCACAAAGACCAGCAGGCAGCTCAGCACCGCCGGCGGCGCCAGGTAGAGAAAGGCGCCAAGCGCGGTGGCCACCCCCTTGCCACCCTTGAAACGCAAATAGACCGGAAACATGTGGCCAAGCACCGTGGCCGCGCCGCAGAGGGCAATCACCAGATCGCGGTTGGGATCGGCGTGGAGCAACAAGGCGACGACAAACATCGGCAAAAAACCCTTGAGCACATCGCAACCCAGGGTCAGTCCGCCCATTTTCTTGCCGAGCAGACGGGTCACGTTGGTGGCGCCGATGTTCTTGCTGCCCTGGGTGCGGATGTCGATGCCGCTCTTGCGGGACAACAGCAGGCCAAAGGGGATGGCTCCGATCAGGTATGAGCCGAGAATGCACGCGGATGCGGTGAAAAACATAGGGTTCTTTAAGCAAACGGCAATGGTTGGTCGAAAAAATCAGGCCTTGTTGTGCCTGAATATCATGTCCAGTTCGCAGGCCGCGGCAAAGGCCGCGATTTCCTCTTGGAGCTGGCGCACATAAGGGCAGTCCACCACGGCCAGCAGCGTCTTTCGCAGGCGGAGCACCGGCTGGTTCTCAAAGGTTGCCGGCTCCACCACATAGGGGAAAATCTGCGGCCGGCGGCAGACCTGGGGCCGATGGTCATATATCCGGCAGTGGCCGGAGGACGGCTCCAGGTTGGGGCAGCGGCTTTCCCTGGGCAGGATCAGGCTCCAGCCGGGCCGCCAGCGGATCAGCACTGGCCCGGCCTGGTCGAAGAATTCCCGGCCATCCAGCCGAAGCGGCGGCTCATCCTCCGGCCGCTTGCTTCTTGTGCTCTCAGATTCGAACCGCCCCACTGAAAACAGGCCGGTTTCCTCGGGCCGCAGCGGAATCTCAAAATAGCTGTGGGCCATGGCCGCTTCCGGGCCGACGCAGCAGAGCGTGCACCCGCAGGGCGCGCAGAGCAGGCTGTTAATCCGCGAAAGTTCGCGGGTGAGGACCTCTTGGGCCACCAAAGCCGTGGTCGCGGTCATGGGGTCCACCGGCTGGTTGTCGGAGCCGACCACCTGTTCAGCTCTTGGGATTCCGGCCTTGAAGGTCTCCAGGGGCGCAAGCAGATCGACGTACGGGGTCAGGTCGGCGGCCGGAGTCGGATACCGGGCAAAGGGGGTTTCGATCTCTTCGGTCAACTGGCCGATCACCTCGGCCATTGAGCCGAAGTCGCCGGTCAAATACAGAAACTGGACAATGGCCACCAAGGGCAGAACCGGCTGCCGCAGCAGGGCCAGCCCAGGTGCCAGCGCATCTTGTTCAATCATCTCGCATCCATCCACAGTGGCCAGCACCCTACACAAAAAAACTCCGAAAAACAAGCGGCCACCGCGCAAAATCCGCCCAACAAGCCGTAGATACTTTACTTTAGCCCGCAAACTGATTACATACCACGGTGCCTCAAACCCAATGACAGCGCCCCGGCGCCAGAAACACCGACAACTATGGCCCTACGAACGATCATCACCTATCCGCATCCGGTCCTGCGGCAAGAGGCGGAACTCGTCACTGTTTTTGACCAGGAACTCAAAAACCTGGTCATGGACATGGCGGAAACCATGTACCACGCCCCCGGCGTCGGCCTGGCGGCCAACCAGATCGGCATTGCCCGGCAGGTGGTGGTGGTCGACCGCTCCCCAGCCGAACCAGCCGAAAACACTCGCACCTACATTACCCTGGTCAATCCGGTGATCAGTGAAGGCGTTGGCCGGGTCACCGGCGAAGAAGGCTGTCTGAGTGTGATCGACTGCTACACCACGGTGGTGCGGTTTCGCAAGATCCACGTCACTGCCCAAGATGTGGAGGGCAATCCCCTGGAATTCGACGCCGAAGACCGCTATGCCCGCATCATCCAGCATGAGGTCGACCACCTGCGCGGCACCCTGTTCATCGACCGGCTCAGTCCACTGAAGCGCACCCTGTACAAAAGAAAACTCAAGAAGATCCTCCAGGAACAGCAATGAGCGCCCCCTTGCGGATCGTCTTCATGGGCACCCCTGATTTTGCCGTGCCTTCGCTTCAGGCCCTGCTCGAAGGGCCGGAAGAGGTGGTGGCCGTGGTCTGCCAGCCCGACCGGGAACAAGGCCGGGGTAAGAGAGTGAGCCCGCCGCCGATTAAGGTGCTGGCCGAACACCACCGCATTCCGGTGCTGCAGCCGGAATCGGTGCGTACCGGGTCTTTTCTGGAAGAAATGCACGCCCTGGCGCCGGATTTGCTGGTGGTGGCCGCCTACGGCAAAATCCTGCCCCAGCCCCTGCTCGACCTGCCGCCCTTGGGCGCGATCAATATCCACGGATCGCTGCTGCCCAAGTACCGGGGAGCGGCCCCGATCCAGTGGGCGGTGATCAACGGCGAGACCGAGACCGGCATCACCATCATGCAGATGGACGCCGGTCTGGACACCGGGGACATCCTGCTGACCGCCACTGTCCCTATTGGCGGACAGGAAACAACGGGCGAGCTGTTCGGCCGCCTGGCCCTGCTGGGCGGGCAAGCGCTGGGCGAGGCTGTGGCCCGCCTCAAAAAGGGCACTCTGACCGCCCGGCCCCAGGCGCACAATTTGGCCAGCCACGCGCCGATGCTCAAAAAGGAGATGGGCCATCTCGACTGGACCATGCCGGCCCGCCGCCTCCATAATTTGATCCGGGGGCTTGATCCCTGGCCTTCGGCCTACGGGTTCATCGATGGTAAGCGGTTTCGTTTTTTCTCCCCCGAAGTCGTGCCGATCAAGGCTGGCTGCCCGCCCGGCGCCATCTGCCGGGCCGACAACCAGGGCTTGCTGCTGTCCACCGGCGAAGACTGCCTGCTCATTCGGGAAATCCAGCCCGAGGGCAAGAAACGAATGGATGCCGGCGCCTGTCTGCGGGGGCTGCGCATTCTTCCTGGAACCAGGATCTCCTGATGCAAACGGCGTATCTTGATTGTTTCTCCGGCGTCAGCGGCGACATGCTGCTCGGGGCCCTGATCGACACCGGCGTACCGGCGGACTATCTCCGTGAGGTCATGGCCGGGTTGCGGCTGTCTGGGGTCGAGCTGGCGGTGGAACGCAAGGTCGTGCAAGGATTGGCCGCCACCAAGGTGACCGTGGCCGGCGGCGATCAGCACCTTCATCCCCATGATGGGCGCCAGCCCGGCGGGCATCATCACCAGCACCGCCACCTGGCCGAGATCACCGATCAGCTGATGGCAGCCAGCCTGGCGCCCCAGGTGCGGGACAAGGCGCTTAAGGTGTTTACCCGCCTGGCCGAGGCGGAAGCAGCGGTCCATGGCACCACGGTTGAGGCCATCCATTTCCACGAGGTCGGGGCAGTGGATGCCATCGTCGACATTGTCGGCACTGTGGCCGGGTTTGCCTTCTTAGGTATCGAGCGGGTGGTCTGCTCGCCCCTGCCGCTCTCGCAGGGCTGGGTGAGCTGCGATCATGGCGAGATCCCCCTGCCCGGACCGGCGGTCTGCCGGCTTTTGGCCGGGGTGCCGGTCTATGGCGAACAGCTTGACCAGGAACTGGTCACCCCCACCGGGGCGGCCCTGATCCGTGAATTGGCGAGTAATTTCGGACCGATGCCGCCGATGCTCCTTGCCCGGACCGGCTATGGCGCGGGCTCCCTGGTACGGCACGATGGCCGGCCCAATCTGCTCCGGCTGATGATCGGCGAGGGGGTCGAGGCTGCCGAGGCGCAGATGGTCGAGGTGATCGAGACCCATCTCGACGACTGGAACCCCGAATTCTGGCCCCTTACCAGCGAGCGGTTGCTGGCAGCCGGCGCCCTGGATGTCTGCCTGATTCCGATCCAGATGAAAAAGGGGCGGCCCGGCTTTCTGTTGCGGGTGATCGCCGAGCCCGCCACCCGGCTGGCCGTCACCACGGTGCTGTTCAGCGAGACCAGTACCATCGGCCTGCGACTGCGCCGGGAGGAGAGGATGACCCTGCCCCGGAAAACCGTCACCGTGCCCACCCCCTGGGGCGAGCTGGCGGCAAAGCAAATCGCCACCCCGGCCGGCGAGATCATCGCGCCGGAGTACGAGGTGTGCCGAAAAGTGGCCGAACGGTACGGTGTGCCCCTGCAGGCGGTGTATGGTGCGGTCGGCCGCCACCC
>WRKE01000224.1 GCA_009778235.1 Pseudomonadota bacterium | reverse complement strand
CTGTTCCGGCTCAGTTCCATGCGGCCCATCTGGCGGCAGGACCAGCCGCCGGACATTGACACCATCCGCAAGGTGATGAACTCTCCCTTGGAGACCCCGGGATGGCAGTGGCTCTGCAACTGGCTGCGGGATGTGATCGCCGGCCTGAGACAGCCCTGTGTCCTCTGGGTGGGCGGCCGTTCAGGCGAGATTGTCTTTGATCTGGCCATCCTCCGTATCTTCATGAAGATCGGCATCAAGGTGATCCTGGCGGTCAAGCAGGATTTTTATTACCACCGGGTTTCCTTTGTCGATCTGCTCGAAGACCCGGTCCTGGACGAACTGATCGAGGACGCCCACATCATCGGCGACCAGAAAATCTCCAAAAACGAACTGTTGCGCCACCTCGACAGCGACAACCGTTTTTTGGTCATCTCCGACGGCACCCGCGAACCCTTCAATCCGCTGCTCACCTCGGTCACCTATGCCCGGGCCTTCAAAGAGGCTGACTTGGTGATCTACCGCAATCCCGGTGGCCGGGAAAGCATCTCCAACCGTTTTCAGTTCACCCGCGATATCGTCTCCATCATCCCCGCCGATGACGGCGAGGTCGACATCTTGATCAAGCTCCGCCATCCCAAGGCGGTGCGCTTCTCCCGCGCCGAACTGCGGCGCATGGCCCAGGATCTGATCGACATGGTCGAGCGGGAAAAGGCCACGGGCAAGAAGGTCATGTTCTACTCGGCCATCGTCGGCTCGATCCCCGGCCAGCTCACCACGGCCAAGGAAATCTTGAACGTCTTTGTCGAGCATCTGCGCTCCTCGCTCCACGGTGTGGTCATCATCAATCCGGGCGAACATTTCATCGAGGGCATGGATGCCGACGACATCATGTACATGTGGGAGATTTTCCAGCGGTCGGGCAATATCGACATCTGGCGCTTCCAGAGTGTCGATGACATCGTCAAGTCCTTCGAACTGATGGGCAGGAAGGTGCCGCCCGAGTGGACCGGCAAGGACTCCACCTATTCCACCGGCTGCACCAAGGAGATGGAGATCGCCCTCCAGATCCAGAAGCTGTATCCGGAAATGCAGTTGATCGGCCCGGCCTACGAGAAATTTCAGCGCCGCAAGGAGTATGGCGTGGGCAAGCTGTACGACCGCACCCTGGCCTGATTCCATTTCCAGATCAAAACGATGTTCTGTTTATGGGCACTCCCTTTGAGTGGGTAAGGGACATAATTTATCTTTGGTTTGGAATTGGAACAGGGCGCTGGCCGCTTAGCGGGCCGCCGGTCCGGGCCAGCAAAAAAATCGGATCACCTCTTTTTCAGCAAGATATGGGCATGCCAAGCAAGAACGGACTCAGTTTCTTAGATGCGACCTTTCGCACCATCTATCCCCAGGACGCGGGCTATCGCCAGCGGGCCGAGGAGCGGCTTGGGCAACTGACCATGCCCCACTGGGCCTTGGGCGATCTCATGGACCTGGCCGTTGACCTGGCCGGAATGACCCGAGCGCTTACGCCGCCGGTAGTCCGGAAAAAGGTGGTGGTCATGGTGGGCGATCACGGGGTGGCGGCCGAGGGAGTTTCCCACTATCCGGCCGAGGTCACCGCCCAGATGGTGTACAATTTTGTCCGCGGCGGCGCGGGGATCAATGCCCTGGCCCGTTGCGCCGGGGCTGAGGTTTTGGTGGTCGATGTCGGCGCCCGTGACGATTTTTCCGACCTGGTGCGCACCGGGGCGGTGATCGCCAAAAAAATAGGCCGGGGCACGGCGAACATCGCTTTTGGGCCAGCCATGAGCCGGACCCATGCGGTCATGGCGGTCGAGGCCGGGATCGAAATCGCCAACAGCCTGGCTACCACCACCGACGTGTTTGCCACCGGCGAGATGGGAATAGGCAATACCACGCCCAGCACCGCCATTGCCGCAGCCTTCACCGGCAGGAAGGTGGCGGAACTCACCGGTCGGGGAACCGGGATTGACGACCAGCGGCTCCAGCACAAGATTACGGTGATCGAAAAGGCCTTGGCCATCAACAAGCCTGATGCCAAGGATGGCCTCGATGTGCTGGCCAAGGTGGGCGGTTTCGAGATTGGGGCCATTGCCGGCCTGATCATCGGCGCGGCGGCCCAGCGCAAACCGGTGATCATCGACGGCCTGATCGCCACCGCCGGCGCGATGATCGCTGTGTCCCTGGAGCCTTTTGTCCGGGATTTTTTCATTTGCGCCCACTTAAGCGGCGAGCCCGGCCATGGCGCGCTTCTCTCGCACCTGCGGCACAAACCCCTGCTTGATCTCAACCTCCGGCTGGGCGAAGGCACCGGCGCCGTGTTGGCAATGCCTCTGTTGGATGCGGCAGTGGCGGTCCTGACCGAGGTGGCGACCTTTGCCGAGGCTGGGGTCAGTGGCGCGGCTTGAGCGGGGAATGGTCAGAAACGAGGTATAAAAAATTGTATTTTCGTGGGAGCGGTTCTTGACGGCCGCGGCCTGGCGTGTTAGATTGACATCAACGGTAACATTCCAGAATCTTGGGAGTATGTTGTGAAAAAAGTAGTCGCCGCCCTCGCCTTATCCCTTGCCGTGTCCAGTGGCAATGTCTCTCCCGCCGTAGCGGGAGATGCCCTGGCGTCGGTGGTGGCGGGGCCGGCGGATGACCCTGTCTCCACCTATGAGATCCCGGCTTCGCTCACCCCGGAAGAGCGGAAATGGTTCAAGACCTTTCAGGATGGCAATTTCCTGTCCGATGGCTGGCAAGAAATTTCCGCCGAGATCCTTGCCAAAACCCCGCCGGAGCAGCGGTCAGCCCAGAAGGTGGCGCTGGATAACCTGGGCTTGAAGATCGGCATGGAATGGTGCCGCCCCAATTCGGTACGCAAGGTCGATTCCCTCATGCTGATGGCCTGGGGCGACATCCTTCGCGCCACTGCCCGCAAGAATCCGCAGCAACTGGCCAAGGCCATTGCCTACATTGATCAGAAGGTCGACGCCGCGCTCGATTGATCGTCCGTTTTTTTCCGTTGTTCACCGCTTTCCTGTTGCGCTGTTTCCCCCTCGCTCGACTCCACCCTGCAGACCAGGTGTCCCTGGCGGAGCATGATTGCCAGTTGGTCACCGGGGCGGACCTGTGTCGCTTCGGTCACCAGCCGCTGTCGTTTCCCTGTGGTTCGCACGATGGCATAGCCCCGGGCCAGGGTGGCCAGCGGACTGACCGCCTGAAGGATTCCCGCAGTTCTGGCGAGTTGTGCCTCTCCGGCGTGAATGCGGGAAAAAACGGCCTGGGCCAGCCTGGCGCCGAGCCCGTGCACCCGCTGTTCGCGCAGGTCCAGGAGGTGGCCGGGATGGAAGGGGGCCAGGCGGAGCAAGGTTTGGTTGAGCTGCCGAGTCCGCTCGGCCAGCAGGCTGTCCAGGCCACGGTCCAGGTGCACCCGTAACTGGTCGAGCCGAAACCGAAGCTGATCCAAGGGGTAGGGCATGGTCATCAGTTGCTGGCGGGCAAACCGCAGCCGCTGTTCGTTCCGCTCGATCCTGTGGCGCAGGCTGCGGCACATCTGGGCGTGCAACCGGTCTATCCCGGCGTGCAGGGCCTCATGGTCCGGAACCAGCAGTTCCGCTGCCCCGCTGGGAGTCGGAGCCCGGAAATCGGCGGCCAGATCGGCGATGGTGAAATCGATTTCATGGCCGACCGCGCTGACCACCGGCAGGGCGGACGCCCGGATCACCCGGGCCAGGGATTCGTCGTTGAAGGCCCACAGATCCTCGGTTGAACCGCCTCCCCGGCAGAGGACGATCAAGTCGGTGGCCAGGCTGGTGTTGATGGTCGTAATGGCCCGGCTTATTTCGGCCGCGGCCTGGTCGCCTTGCATGGCCGCCGGATAGACCGCGATGCGGATCGGCGGCCAGCGCCGGGTGGCGATGCGGATGAAGTCGTGGACCGCGGCCCCCAGGGGAGAGGTGATCAGGGTGATGTGGGCCGGGAAGGGCGGCAAAGGTCGCTTGAACTGCTCATCGAACAAGCCCTCGGCAGCCAGCCGTCGCTTCAGCGTTTCAAAGGCCTGGTGGAGGGCGCCTGTGCCCTGGATCTCCACGGTGTCGGCAATCAACTGATATTCGCCCCTCGGCTCGTACACCGAGATCCGGCCCCGGCAGACCACGTGCATGCCGTCTTTGGGAACATGGGTTAGGTACCGTTGCTGGATCTTGAACAGCACCGCCCTGAGCTGGGCCCCTCCATCCTTGAGGGTGAAGTAGAGGTGGCCGGAGGCGGGACGGTGGAGATTGGAAATCTCGCCGGCAACACTGACAAAGGGAAATCGGCCCTCCAGCAGGCTGCGAATGGAGTTATTTAATTCGGTGACGGTAAGGACGCGGCGCTCATCCATGAAAAGCCCTGAAAGTCGAGCGGCCGGGCGCGGCTCCATGGCGGCGCGTCGACTGGTAGAGAACATAAAGAGGTCTGGACATGGAGGGGCTCTGGTCAAAAAAAGGATAGAGGTGCGGCCAAGTCCGCTGGCCGGTTGGGGGTCCGCCGCAGGTTGGTTTTTGCTTAGATGGTCGCCTTTGCCTGATGCTTTTTTTTCCCGCCGGGGTATAATCGGCACGCTGTATGCCAGGACAATTTTTTTATTCATTTTGTACCGGCATGACCGGCTCCGCGCAATGGGTATTTTCCTGACGCGTCGCCGGCCACCAGGGGCAACCGGTTGGCTGGTTTCCCCTTTTCCCGCAAGGCCGCATGCGGCCAGACACAGATCAATATTTTTTAATTATTTCAGGGAGCTTGTGCCGCATGGCGGAGCAGAATTCCATCGATCGGGACACAGTCAAATTTCAACCCCTCACCCAAGCGGGGTTGCTGGAACAGTTCAATCTGCCGCGCAAGGCCGTTCTTTTCATTCGGCGGCATCTGTGGCTCATCTGGCTGGCGGTCACGGTGATCCTGGTGGTGGTCCTCGGCACGGCAGGGTTTTCCACCTGGCGGGAATACCAGGAGGAAAAGGGGGCCGCGGCCCTGGATGCCGCCCTTGCCGCCAAACAGGACAACCGGAAATTGCTGGAGCAGGTGGCCCTGGATTTCAGCTCGACCTCCTCGGGACGCTGGGCCCGGATCGATCTGGCATTTCTCGATGAGCAAGAGGGGCAGCGGACCCAGGCGATCGGCCGGCTGACGGAAATCAACGCCGCTCTTTCGGCCAGCTCGCCGCTCAAGCCGTTGGTGCTGACGAAATTGGCCGGCCTTTGCGAGAACGAGAAGCAGTTTGACCAAGCCGTGGCCTTCAATACCGAATTGGCCGCCCTGGGCAACAATTTCGCCGCTTCGGCCTTTCAGGCGCTGGGGCGGTTGAACGAACAGATGGGCAAGCCGGACGAGGCGGTGGCCATGTACAATAAATATATGGAACTCACCGCCATCCAGCCAGGCCAGGGCATGGCCAACCCGATGCGGGACATGGTGCAAGCGCGGCTCAACCAATTGGAAAAGTGATGGACATCCTTCAGAAGCCTTCGGAGATGCAGGCGTGGTCAAAGGCCCGGTCCCAGGAGGGGAGGCGCATCGTTCTGGTGCCCACCATGGGGTTTTTCCACCAGGGCCACCTCAGTCTGATGCGGCGGGCGGCCGAGCTGGGCGACACGGTGGTGGTGAGCCTGTTCGTCAATCCCACCCAGTTCGGGCCCAACGAGGATTTGGCCAGCTATCCCCGTAATTTTGAACATGATATGGACTTGGCCCGCAAAGAGCCTGTGGCCGCGGTGTTCGCCCCGACCCCGGATTTGATGTATCTGGCGGGCTTTCAGACCGAGGTGCGGGTCAAACAGCTATCCACCCATCTCTGCGGCAGGAGCCGTCCGGTTCATTTCGCCGGGGTGACCACGGTGGTGACCAAGCTGTTCAACATTGTCCAACCCGCGGCGGCTGTGTTCGGCGAGAAAGATTTCCAGCAGTTGGCGATCATCCGCCGGATGGTGGCTGACCTCAATATCCCGGTGCGGATCGTTGGCCACCCCATTGTCCGGGAAGCCGACGGCCTGGCCATGAGTTCCCGCAACGCCAACCTCGACCCGGCCAACCGGGCGGCGGCGCTCAGCCTGTCCTCCGCCTTGCAACTGGTCCGCGCCGAGGCGGCCCGGGGCGTGCGGGCCACGGCCGAGTTGGGGCGGATGGTGGAGCGCCATATCCATTCCTTTGTTGGCACGGCCATTGATTATGCCAGCTTTGTCGACGGCGACAGCCTGGAAGCGGTCGAGGCGGTCGACGAGCGCACGATTCTGGCCCTGGCGGTGCATGTCGACGGCAAGGCCGGTAAGGTTCGCCTGATCGACAACGGTTTCGTCCTGCCGCGATAGCGGCGCAATACGTGCGGCCGGTCCTGCGGATGGCCCATCTTTTCTCCCAACAACAAGAGGTTGATCGTGCCTGGTTTCGAGATTTTTGGCGCTGAGGAAAAGGCGCAGGTGATGGAGGTGCTGGAGAGCGGTGTGCTCTTTCGCTATGAGTTTGCGGCTCAACGTCAGGGGGTGTGGAAGGTGCTCGAATTCGAGCGGGCCTTTGCCGCCTACACCGGCGCGGCCCACGCCCAGGCGGTCACTTCGGGAACCGCCGCCCTCAAGGTCGCCCTGGCGGCACTCGGGGTGGGCGAGGGCGACGAGGTCATCACCCAGGGTTTCACCTTTGTCGCCACCTGGGAGGCGATTCTCGACTGCGGCGCTGTGCCGGTGTTCACCGAGGTCGACCTGACCCTGAACATGGACCCCGTTGACCTGGAAAAAAAGATCACCCCCAGGACCAAGGCGATCATCCCGGTCCACATGATGGGTGCCCAGGCGAGGATTGAGGCGATCAAGGCGGTTGCCGACCGGCACAACATTCCGGTGATCGAAGACACGGCCCAGGCGGCCGGCGGCCGGCTGCACGGCCGGCATCTCGGCACCTTCGGCGCGGTGGGCACCTTCTCCTTTGACGCGGTCAAGACCATGACCACCGGCGAGGGCGGCATGTGCATCACCAACGACCAGACCCTGTGGCGGCGCATGTCCGAATACCAGGACCATGGCCACGATCATGAGCCCAACCCGGGCGGCCGGGGCGGCGAGGGTCGTTCTTTCATCGGCTTCAACTACCGAATGATGGAGATCCAGGGCGCCATCGGCCTGGCCCAGTTGGCCAAGCTGGACGGGATCGTCGCGGCCCAGAAAAAAAACAAGACCTTTTTCCAGGAGGCGGTGGGCGTGCTGCCTGGGGTCCAATTCCGGGAAATCCTCGATGAGGCGGGCGATTCGGCCACCTTTCTCACCTTTCTCCTCCCGGATGCGCAGCGGGCCACGGCGGTGAGCCAGGCCTTGCGTGAGGCCGGTGCGGGCGCGGTGCGCTGGAGCGAGAACGGCTGGCACTATTATCCCAATTGGGAGCATCTGCTCGCCGGTAAGACCTACTGCCAGGGCGGCTGGCCTTTCAGTATGGGCGGCAAGCGACGGGTGGTCTACGATCCGCTGGCCCTGCCGGCCTCGGCGGCGCTTCTTGAGCGGGCCTTGACCTACCAG
>WRKE01000223.1 GCA_009778235.1 Pseudomonadota bacterium | reverse complement strand
GTGCCTTCGGCCAGCGACAGTTCTTCGGCGATTTTGCTGAACGGGGTCCGGCCGTCCTTGAGCTGGTTGATGATGGCGAGATTGGTGGCATCGAGTTGCATGGCTGAACCGGGAGAGTGTTGAAATCGTCTCCAGAGGCTAGAGTGAAATGACGATTCTGTCAACGATGATATGATATTTTGCCGAATCAGGCAAAATGTTTGACCATGATTCCCGCATCGGTCCGGCCGGCAAACTGAAGGGGAGACGATCCGTTGGCAGGAGAATCTGCCGTTACGGACAAGCAATCCAGTGATGCGCCCATGCCGGGCGTGCAAAAAAAGCTCCGGCCAGGGTTGGCTGGAGCTTGGGTAGGCAGCGGGAATAAAAAAAATGGTTCTACACAAAACTCAGCATTTTTTGATGCGATGAGGGCGGCTCGTGCTGGATTGCTTCGGAGCAAAGCCCCTCACAATGAGGACAGCTCACAGGTACGGATGACCCTGTGAGCGCCAATGTTGAGCCGCGCTCTGCCCAACCTGCCTACTCCAATCAAAATTGCTGACTTTCGTTCATCGCCTTAAAATTATTGCAAAGCAGCCAGGGCAGCGTCGTAGTTCGGTTCTTGCGTGATCTCGGGAACCTGCTCGGTGTAGACAACCTTGCCCTTGGGGTCGACGATCACAATCGCCCGGGCCAGGAGCCCGGCAAGGGGACCAGTGGTGATGGTCACGCCGTAGTCCTTGCCAAAGGCCGGCGAACGGAAAACAGACAGTGATTCGACATTGTTGAGCCCGTCGGTTTCGCAGAAGCGGGTATGGGCAAAGGGCAGGTCGGCCGAGACACAGAGCACAACCGTATTGGCCAATTCGCCGGCGGCCTTGTTGAAGCGACGGACCGAGGCGGCGCACACCGGGGTATCGATACTGGGGAAGATGTTGAGCACGATCTGCTTGCCTTGGTAATCGGCCAAGCTCACTTCGGCAAGATCGGTCTTGACCAGCTTGAAATCAGGGGCTTGGGAAGACTTGACCGGCAGAGTGCCGCAGGTTTCGAGGGAATTGCCTTGCAGGGTAATAGTGGCCATAGTGGATCTCCTTTGGGATGATGTTCGATGATATCGTTGAAAATTCAGGAGAATGGGCCGGGGGCCGCGAAGTGGGGTACCCGCCCCTGTCTCCAGTCGCGACAGATTTTGCGGACAATAATCATTCTCCTTTTGGCTGTAAAGTCCTTCAAGGCAAAGAAGCGGTGTTTGGGATGGCAGGCGGGGGAAAAACCGTTTTGAGCGGGGTTGAACAAAAGCGGCGAACTCGGCCGGCGGGTCGGCAGTTGGATATCATCAAAGGCCTGCCACAAAAAGTCGACCCGTTGGTCGCGGGTATTGCGGAAAAAATGGTGGTGCTGGCCCATTTGGGCCTCGAATCGAGCCTGATTCTCAATGGTTTCCACCCAGTGGACCAGTTTGAGTTGTTCGAAGGTGGCCAGGGTTCGGTAGACTCTGTAGAGGTAACTCCTGAATGTTCTGCCATCAGCTCAAGCGGTCAAGCTCGGCGAGCAGCTGCATAATATCGTTCCCCCGGACCATGGCCCGCGTCCACTCTTCGGGGATGGCGGCTTCCCCCAAGGCAGCCCCCAAAATCATACCGGCCGCCAGGCCGCGGGCGGCCGAATCTCCGCCGGCCATGACATTTTCGCTCAGGGCGGCCCGCAGGTCATCCGGATAGGTCAGGACCAGGTGGATGGCGCCGGGAAGGGCTGCGGCGATGCTGCACATCTGGCCGAAGCGCTTGATCGTCGCCCGGGTGTCCTGGCCGCCTGAATCGAGCCCGCTCCGGATACGGAGATCCAAGTCGCAATCCGCCACGCCTTCATTCAGGGCACTTGCCATGGCCGAAGCCGGGACGGTGCCGTGGAGCGTCGCCCAGACCGTTTTGGCGAGGAAATCGGCCCCGGCCAGGGTCATGGGGTTGTTGTGGGTAAGGGCGGTCTGTTGGCGAACCGCCTTCAGCAGACGGGCTCGGTTATCGCGGTATTGGTAGACGAGCGGGGCGATCCGGGCGGCGCCGCCCAGGTCCGAGGACTGCGAACCGACCTGGGTAAGAGGCAGGGAGCGGCCCATGTTCTCCAGGGTGGCGGCGGTGGCCTGGTCGATGTAGCCCCGGTACCCGCCGGTGAACAGCCGCTGCCAGTCGGCGGCAAAATCGGGCAAGGAGAAGCCCTGGCGCAGGATGAGGGATTCGAGCAGCACCATGGCCTGGTCGCCATAGTGGGTGAAATCTCCCCTTAACTTGCCGTGGTGATAGGAACCGGGGAGCGGGGCGAGCAGCTTATCCACCCGGCCGATCAGCCGGTCGATTTCGTCGGTGTTGTATATCCAATGGGCGCCGAGGGCAAGACTGTCGGCAACAAAGGATGCCAGGACCATGGCTTTGGCCCGTGAGGTCATGATCGTTCTCCTTCTCTTGTTTCTTGGTGGCGCAGCTTGAGGTCCAGGCCCGAATACCGGCGCACCCGGCGCCGCACGATCTGGTGCAGCAGGGTCCGCCGTCCGAAAAGGGTGAGATGGAACCTGGCCCTGGTGATGCCGGTGTACAGCAGTTCCCGGCTGAGGATAGGTGCATCCTCCTGGGGCAGGATGCATAAAACCCGATCGAATTCCGAGCCTTGCGCCTTGTGCACCGTGAGGGCGAAGGCGGTCTGCCAGGCGGGCAGGCGGGCGAGCGCCACCGGCCTGGGGCCGCCGTCCGGTTGGGAAAACCAGGCCTGGAGAAGATTGTGGCGATCGGGCCAGAGGACGCCGGTGTCACCGTTGAACAGGCCCAGGTTATAGTCATTGCGCAGGATGATAAGCGGCATGGAGCGATAGAGCCGCTCGCTGCTGCTGATCAGGCCTTGATGCCGGAACAGGGACTCGGTCAGCCGGTTGATCCCTTCGACCCCGGCCGGTCCCTCGCGCAGGGCGCAAAGGATGCGGCCGCGTCCGAGCTCATCCAGGGCCTGCTGCGGGCTGTGGGCCATGAACAGTGGCAGAAAATGGCGCTGAATCCATTGCCGCAGCCAGGTGGCGGCCTCGAGGTCGGCGGCCTCCTTAAGCTGCAGGTCCGGGGTCTGGGCTTGAAGTACGGCCTCCAGTTGGGTGGGGTCGCCGCTGTTGACTGCCCGTGCCAGGGCGCCGATGCCCGAGGTCTCGCCGAAGCGGCGGCTGGTGCGGAGCACCACCAGGGAGTCAGCCAGTGGACTGGCATTGGCGCCGGGAAAGTCCGGGAGCCGGGCCGGGGCGACCAGCGGCCGCATGCGTTCGGCCAACTCCGTTGACCAGTGGAGCGGACCGTCGCCGCAGAGATCGCCGAACAGGTTGCCGGCCTCCACCGAGGCCAACTGGTCTCGATCGCCAAGGAGGATGACCCGGCAGGCCGGGGGCAGGGCAGCCAGGGCCGCGGCCATCAACGGCACATCGATCATCGAGGCCTCATCCAGGATGAGGAGATCAAGGGGCAGAAGATGGCCGGCATGGTGGCGGAAACCGGGCCGGTCGTGGCGATAGCCGAGCAGCCGGTGGAGGGTTTGGGCCTGTTCGGGGATGGCTGTGGCCAGGGCGGGCGGCAGCACTGCCTTGGCGGCGCGGATGGATTCCTGCAGCCGGAGCGCCGCCTTGCCGGTGGGCGCGGCCAGGGCTACGCGCAGGGCGGTTGGGGCCAGGGCCGCGAGCAGGGCGAGGATGCGGGCAGCGGTGTGGGTCTTGCCCGTCCCCGGTCCGCCGGAGATGACCACAAAGCGTTTGCACAGGGCCAGCGCCGCCGCGGCTCTTTGCCAGTCGACGGGCCGGTCGGTGGCCGTTTCGTTTGCGGCAACGGGGAAGAGGCAATCGAGCAGGGGACCGGCCTCGGCCGGGATCTCCGGCATCACCGCTTCGGCCCGTCCCCACAGGGCCCGGGCGATCACTCCTTCGTCCCGGTCGAGGCGGAAGAGGAACAGATTGTCGGCCCGGTCCAACACCAGGGGGAGGATCTCGCCTTCGCGGCCAACGGCCGGTGAAGCCAGAAGAGAGCGGCGGAGTGCGGCTGGATCAACAAAAGGGGCGCGGTCCAGACCGGCCTCGGCCGCCAGCCTGGCCGCCTCGGACAGGGGCAGACAGGTGTGGCCCTGTCCGGTGGCCCAACTGGTCAGGGCCGCTACTACAAAAAGTTCCGGGCATTGTCCGCCGTCGATCCGGGCCAGGAGGCTGGCCGCATGGACATCGAGGGGACGGAACATGGGGCTGGTTTGGATGCCATCGGGCCGTACAATCATCTTGTGCCTCCTCCCCGGCAGAGCGCATCAAGGGATTCGATCAGCGCCTGGTCCGGTCTGAAGGCGTGGATGCCGGTTCCGGGTGGATGGCTGGGGTGCATGGCCCGCAGGAAGAGATAATAAACACCGCCCACCTGGTCGTGGTAGCGGTAGTCCGGCAGCCGCGCCCCCAAAAATCGGTGCAGGGCCAGGGTGTAGATCAGGACCTGGAGCGGGTATTGATGGCTGTCCATGCAGGCCTCCAGGGCCGCGGGGGAGTAGTGGACGAGGTCCGGGCCGAGGAAATTCGACTTGTAATCGACCAGATAATAGCGGCCTTGATGGCGGAAGACCAGGTCGATGAATCCCTTCATCAGGCCGTGCAATCCCAGGGGGCCAACGGTCAGGGGGCGCAGGCCGGCTCCGATGAGCAAAGGGTTGAGCAGCAGAGGGTCGACCTGTTCCAGGGGGAAAAGGAAGCTGAGTTCGTTGATCCGGTCGCCAGCGGCCAATTGGCCGAGGCTACAGGTACCGGGCAAGGGCGTGGCGAGCAGATCGTCCAGCCAGCCGGCCAGGGCAGGCTGCCAGCGCGGATCGATCCCGGCCCGCTCCAGTTCGTGGGCGACCAGAGGGGCTTGCTCCCCGGCCGGCCGGCCGCCATCGATCTGTTCGAGCAGGGCATGGAGACAGGTGCCTGCCTTGGGACCGCGGGGAAAGGTGAAGATGGAGCGGAAGTCCTCGAGCCTGGCCGCCGCCGGGTGGTCCCGCTGGTCCCGCTCCGCCGCCTCGACCATGTCGGCGCCCGCGCTCAGGCGGGAATAGCTGGTCAGCGACCAGCCGGGGTTGATCCGGCCGGGGAAGACGGCGGGGTGCAAGGGAGGATCATCATCTGCGGCAGCCGGTTGGTGGCTGCCAAAGGTTTCGGGATAGGTTTGCTGTTCGAGCAGCAATTGTTCCCGGTTCAACGATTCCAACTCGCGCCGCAGCTCGGCATCGTTTTCAGGGCAACATCCTTGGTGCAGCAAATGCGCCAGTCCGGTGCGCTCCATGGAGCTCACCCTGCCCCAGCAGAACAGACAGCAGGATTTGGCGCGGGTCATGGCCACATACAAGAGGCGCATCTCTTCGGCCAGGGCCTCTTCCTCGGCCCAGAGCCGATGCTCAGGCCGGCCGCTGCCCAGATCAAAGACCAGGCGCTGGTTGTCGCGGCGATGAAAGGCAATGGGACCAGTGGTGGCCGGGGTCCGGCCGGACCACAGGAACGGCAGGATCACCAGCGGAAATTCCAGACCCTTGGCCCGGTGGATGGTGAGAATCCGGATGAGATGCTGGTCGTCTTCCAGGCGCAGCAGTTGATCGTCGGCATCGGCGTCGGGATGGTCGATTTGGCGATGCAGCCAACGCAGCAAGGCCCCTGCGCCGTGCTGGCCGGCTGGGCTGGCTTGGAGCAGTTCGGCCAGGTGGAGATAGTTGGTCAGGCTGCGGCGGCCACCATTTTTGGCGGTCAACCGTCGGGTCACCTGCTCGGTGGCGATGAGATGCTGAAACATATAGAAAAAACCCTGTTCGGCCCAGAGCTGACGGTAACGAAGCAGCGTGGCCAATCGCTCCTCCCATTCCCGCTCGTCAGCGGTGAGGCGATGCAGTTCCTCGCCGTCGCAACCAAACAGTTCGGTGGCCAGTCCGGTACGGATGGCCGCCTGGTCGGCGGGCGCCAGCAGCGCTCCCATCACCAGGGCCAGGGTCAGGGCCTCCGGGGAGGCAAATACCGAGTCCTGAGCCATGTAGGCGCAGTTCAGGCCCCGGCGGTGCAGCCCCTGGCGCATGGCCTCGGCTTCGCGGTTGGTGCGGGGCAGGATGGCGATGTCGCCCGGCAATAGCGGTTGCCCGGCAATGCTGGCCTGTCCCCGGCTGGCCGCTTCCAGGAGTTGGACTATGGCCTCGGCACAGAAATCGATTGAGGCCCGGCGGGCCTGTTCCTTGGCAATGGTTTTCGATCGGCCCTGTCGCAATCGTTCATCGTCCAGCAACAGGGCGGTCAGCGGCAAAACGGTCCGGCCCTCGAGCGCAAGCGGCTGTGACCTGGGCGGGTCAGCGGCCTGGACAGGCGTAAAGGCGATGTCCTCTTTAAATATAAAAGCATCCTCGCGTCGGCTGAACAGGGTGTTGATCGCCTGCACCATGGCTGAGGTCGCCCGGTGGTTGATCCCGAGGGTGACCCGGTGGTCCGGGTTGGTGGCGCGCCGGGCCCGGATATAGGTGAAGATGTCGGCACCGCGGAACGAATAGATGGCCTGCTTGGGGTCGCCGATGAGCAGCAGGGTGCCGTGGTGGCGATAGATGCGGGAGAATATCTGATATTGGACCGGATCGGTATCCTGGAATTCATCGATCAGGGCGGCGGGATAGCGGGCAATCAGGCGGGCAGCCAGCTCAGGTCCGCTGCCCGGTCGTTCCAGGGCCCCGGCCATCCGGACCAGGAGATCATCGTAGGATAACCAGCCTTGGGTACGTTTGCGGCGGTCGAGTTCAAGGTTGAGAAACTGCCTGGTCCGATGCAGCACATCCACAATGCGCCGGTGCCCCAGGCGCCCATGCAGCTGGAACCATTGGTCGAACAGGGTGAAAAAGGGATGGGAGGGCGGTGCGCATTTTGCCTTGATGTGGCAGGCCATGACCGAAGCGGCCAGCCGGTCGATCCTGTCAGGCAGCAGGAAAGGCGGGGTGGGACATGCGGCCAGCCGGTCCATGTTGGCAATCAACTGTGGAACCCGGTCGATCAGGCGATAGCTCTGTTCGCTTCTCTTGAGCCCGGGGTCGGTGGTCAAAATGGTGCCCACCTGCTGCCGTTCTTTGAGCCAGCCATCGCGTAGTTCGCCAAACAAACGGTCGCTGGCCTCCTGCAAGGCCGCCGTCTCCTGCGGGTCGTTCTCCGGAATCAGCTCGCAGTCCAGCCCGGCCGCCGCCTTGCCCAAGGCCCCCAGCAGTCCGGCCGGATCATGCCAGGTGGCGGCGGCCCAGGCCGCTTCCCCATCGCTGGCCGGGTAAAAACGGTTGCGCCAGAAATCCTCGATCACCTGGAGCCGCAGGTCAGCCTCACTGGTCAGCAACTCGGTTTCAAAGGGCATGGCCGATTCAAAGGCATGCTCCTTGAGGGTGCGTTGGCAGAAGGAATGGATGGTGTGGATGGCGGACTCGTCCAGCCGCACCAGGGCGTCGGCGAGC
>WRKE01000222.1 GCA_009778235.1 Pseudomonadota bacterium | reverse complement strand
ACCACCGCGGTGTTGTGGCAGAGGCCCGCCGCCCGCCGCTCGAACAGTGAGGTCACGATCACCAGGCCCAGCTCCTTGGCCAGGGCGCCAAAAATTTCAGTGGCCGGGCCGGGGATCGGCTCGGCCAGGTCGAAGCGGGCGGCGGACTCGGTCTGGCAGAAATAGAGGCCACAGTGCAGTTCCTGGAGCGCCACCAGGTGGGCCCCGTGGGCCGCGGCCTGGCGGATGCCCCTTATGCTGTTGGCGATATTTTCCTGGCGGTTGTCGGTGCAGCGTTGCTGGATCAGGCCGACGCGGAGCAGGTTCATGGCAGAACTCCTCGGGGAAGGTGCATGGTGACGCAATGGAGCGATCCATGCTGGGCAATGAGGGGGCGGCAGTCGATACCGATAATTTCCCGGTCGCAAAAGGCCGGGGCCAGGGCGGCCAAGGCGGCGGCATCCTGGGCGACACCGTAGGTCGG
This sequence comes from Pseudomonadota bacterium, assembly GCA_009778235.1. Taxonomy (GTDB): domain Bacteria; phylum Desulfobacterota; class Desulfobulbia; order Desulfobulbales; family Desulfobulbaceae; genus Desulfobulbus. Next base: position 6,946 of record WRKE01000222.1, on the reverse strand, counting down.
CACCAGGACCGCGCCATTGATGATCAGGAAGTTGGCATAGGTGGCCGGCAAACGGTGGCCGTCCCGGTGAAGGCAGGCATCGGGCCAGGGCAGGGGAATCAGCCGGTAAGGTTCGCCCTGGCGGGTGCGAAAGCTTTTCAATTCGGCCTCCATGGCGCTTAGGGCCGCATAGTGCTCGTCGGTGGGATCGTCGCAGCGTACGTACGCAATGGTGGTCCCGGAGCAGAACCGGGCCAGGGTATCGATGTGGGCATCGGTATCGTCCCCGGCCAGGAAGCCGTTTTCCAGCCACAGCAGGCGCGAGACGCCGAGCAGGGATTGCAAGTTCCGCTCGATGGACTGGCGGTCGAGGTGGGGATTGCGGTTGGGGTTGAGCAGGCAGGAGGCGGTGGTCAGGAGGGTGGAGTCGCCGTCGGACTCAATGCTGCCTCCCTCCAGGATCAGCCCGGGAATGCGGTGCGCGCACCGGCCGAAGGCCCCACGCCGGGCCAGCTTGGCGGTGATTTGGTTGTCGAGGTCGGCGGCGAATTTCAGGCCCCAGGCGTTGAACCCGAAGTCGAGCAGCACCGGTCCCTGGGGTTCCAGCACGGTAATCGGGCCGAAATCGCGCGCCCAGGTGTCGTTGGTGGCCATCGGGTACAGGGTGATCCGGGCCAGGTCGATCCCGGCCGCGCTCAGCTCTGCCCGGACCAGGTCAAGGTCCGGGGCCACGATCACCAGCCGCTCGAATCGGCTGATGGCGGCGGCGATCCGGGTAAAGACCGGGACCACTTCCGCAAGGCTATCGCGCCAGTCGCTGTCCGCATGCGGCCAGGCGAGCAGGACCCCGTCCTGTGGTTCCCATTCTGCGGGCAAACGTCGGTTCATGGTGGTGTAATATCATTTACTCTTTTTAATGCAAAAAACATTCTTATTTTTTGCATTAAAATTCAACATGTTCCTGCCATAACCCACTGCATTGGCAAGAGGAAATGGTATAATATCATTTACTCTTTTCAATACAAAAAATATTCTTATTTTTTGTATAAAATTCAATATGTTCCTGTCATGACCCACTGCATTGGCAAGAGGAAATGGTGTAAAAAGAGGGTTGGCGCCAGAGGATGGTCCATCCTAGCCGATCCCATACCGGTTGTAAACAGGCGCGCCTGGGTGATGGTCTGGGGGGAATTTTTCAATCGGCCATTTAGCGGTTGACGCTTCAAGGTCGGATAGTTATTTTTATCTTGTTGTTTCTTGATGATTTACAAGATGTTAACCGAATAACGCCCGCTTTTCACGCCCACCAAGCAGGATCAACCATTCCCCAGGAAGAGACATGCAAACGCATCTCCTTGAACTGCTGATCTGCCCCCGCTGTCTGCCCGCGGAAGTATCCCTGAACGCCGACATCCTTGCTGAGCGAAATGGCGATATTGTCACCGGGTCGCTCTGTTGTCCGCAATGCGGTTCGCGCTACCCGATCGTCGAAGGGATTGCCCTGCTCGACCCCCAGACCACCGAGGGGGAGCGGGCCGCCAACAAGTATGAGACCGAGGAGGTGGTTTCCTCGTATTTGTGGAGCCATTTCAGCGACCTGCTCGGAGAGGAGCAGGCCTCGCAGGCCTATGCCACCTGGGCGGGAATGATGGCGCCGCAGCCTGGGGTGGCCTTGGATGCCGGCGGCGCGGTGGGCCGGTTTACCTTTGAGATGAGCGCTCGCTGTGATTTTGCCATTGGCATCGACACCTCGCAGGCCTTTATCCGGGCGGCGCGGCGGCTGATGCGGGAGCGGTCGCTGACGGTGGCGCTCAAGGACGAGGGCTTGCTCCGCCGCGAGGTGACCATCCGCCTGCCTGATACCTGGCAAAGCGACCGGGTGGAATTCATGGTCGCCAATGCCCTGGCCTTGCCCTTTCGGCAAAAGTCCATCGCCCTTTTTTCCTCGCTCAACCTGGTGGACAAGGTGCCGGCGCCGCTGAGCCATTTGTGTGAAATGAACCGGGTCACCCGCAATGAGGGCGCCCAGTTTTTGCTTTCCGACCCTTTTTCCTGGTCCATTGAAGCGGCCCCGATGGCGGCCTGGCTGGGCGGTACGGCCGAAGGCCGGTTCGCCGGCAAGGGCTTGGCCAACGTGGCGGCGTTGCTGGCCGATGGCGGCGGCGAGCTGGCGCCTGCCTGGCAGGTGGGAACCACCGGCAAGGTGTGGTGGACCATCCGGACCCACAGCAACCATTACGAGTTGATCCGTAGCTGTTACTTGCATGCCACCCGATGATAGGAGGAAGCGATGTTTGTTGATACTGTCTGCCGTTTTTGTTCTTCCTGCTGCCCCGTCGAAGCCGAGGTTGTGGATGGCCGCCTGGTCGGCGCCAGGCGCAAATCGTTTCTCGATCCGGACAAGCGGCTGAGCTGCGCCAAGCTGGCGGCTGCCCCGGAGATTGTCTACTCACCCGCCCGCCTGACCAAACCCTTGGTGAAGAAGGAGGATGGTTCGGGCTTTCGCGAGAGTAGCTGGGACGAGGCCTTGGAGCGGGTGGTTGCCGCTTTTTTGCGGCACCGGCAGGCCTCGGGGCCGCAATCCGTGGCCTGGCTGCGGGGCATGGCCGCCGATTGGGGGGCGCCCTGGGATTATCCCAACCGGCTGATGCACGCCTTTGGCAGCCCCAATACCATCGGCAACGGCTCCATCTGTTTCGTGGCCCGTGATTTCGCCCATACCTACACCTACGGCTCCATGGCCTTCCCCGAGGCAAAGAACGCCAAGTGCATCATCGTCTGGGGCAAGAATGACGGCAACACCGCCTTGGGCGCCGCCGAGTCCATTCACTGGGCCAAGGAGCACGGCGCCATCCTGATTGTCATTGATCCGGTCCAGACCGCCTTGGCCCGCAAGGCCGACATCTGGCTGCAGATCAAGCCGGGACACGACGGCCTGCTGGCCATGGCCATGATCAACGAGATCATCAACCATAACTGGTACGACACCAAATTCATTGACCAATACACCGTGGGCTTTGAACAGCTCCGGCAGGTGGCGGCCCGCTATCCGGCCGAGCAGGTGGCCGATCTCCTGTGGTTGAGCGTGGAGGAGATCAAGGAGGTGGCTCGACTTTACGCCACGGTCAAGCCCGGGACCATCATCGACGGCAACGGCCTGGACATGCACCGCGAGGTGTTCGACACCACCCGGGCGGTGGCCATGCTGCGCGCCCTCACCGGCAACCTCGATCAGCCGGGAGGCGATGTGCTGCCCCAGCCGGTGCCGGTCCGCAACATCCAGCTCAAGCAACGGCTGAGCGACTCTGTGATACCCATCACCTGCGAATATTCTTTATTTAATACCTTCAGCGAGACCTGGGGCAATCAGGTCCAGGGCTGCCTGGTCGACGCCATCCTGACGGAAAAGCCCTATCCGCTCAAAATGGTGGTGGTCCAATCCGGCAATCCGCTGGTGACCATGGCCGACGCCACCCGCACCCGCGCGGCCTTTGCCAAGCTGGAAAACCTGGTGGTGATCGATATGTTCATGACCGAGACCGCCCAACTGGCCGATGTCATTCTGCCGGCCTCAAGTTGCTTTGAGAAGACCCAGCTCAATCGGTCCTCGATTAGGAATAACCCGATTATTTTGCAGAATGCGGTTATAGCCCCGCAGGGCGACTCCTGGCCGGATTGGAAAATCGTGTTTGAACTGGGGCGCCGATTGGGATATGGCGGGGATTTTCCCTGGCAGACCGCCGAGGAGGCGATCGATTACCAGTTGGAACCCGCCGGGGTCACGGTTGCGGATTTGCGGACTCACGGCCAGGCCGGGATACGGCTCGAACCGCTCAAGCACCAGAAATATCTAGAGCGGCCCTTCAACACCCCTTCGGGCAAGGTGGAATTTTTTTCCCGCAGGCTTGCGGAGGCGGGGTTTGCCGGGGTTCCCTTTGAACATGGTCTGGGGGGCGATCCGATCAGTTTTGCCGATCAGGAAGGCGAGTATCCGGTTTTGGGCATCAGCGGCAGCCGCGACATCCGCTTCACCAACTCCCAGTTTCGCACCATCCCGTCTCTGTTGCGGGAAGGGGCGGGCTGCGTGGTCGATATTCACCCCGATGACGCCAGCCGCCAGGGCTTTGCCGAGGGCGACCGGGTTGGCATCGCTTCGCCGAAGGGGGCAATCGAAATGAGGGCGCGGCTTTCGACCGTGGTCCGGCCGGGGACGATCCGCCTGGCCTGGGGATGGGGCGATTTCGATCCGCGGGCCAGCCTCAACCTCTTGACCGAAGATGATCATCGCGGCCCGGTTTCAGGGACTTCCACCAGCAGAAGTTTCAGGTGTCGTTTGTATCGGGTCTGAGCGGTGCGGGCAAGGGTTTGTCCTGACGCCATGGTATATCATTTTCTATTTGTAATGCAAAAAATAATAGAAAAATCGAATAGATAGTGCGGTTCCGCGCCGGCGGTTCACGCTTGACTTCGCCGGTTGATGCCATTTGTTTTTCCAGGGAGGTTGCCGCCGTGAAAACGACCGAACAGACGTGCGTTCATAAATCCCATGATGAGAAGGCCCGCCCCCAGCGCTGACGCATCAGCTGTGGATCTCAGGCTGAACTCTCCGACCCGGCAAAGCAAAAAATAGGCGATGATGAGATTCGCAAATCCCCAAAGCACATTGACGGTCGAAGACGATAACCCTTTCCCCGGCGGCTTGGCGAAGGGGCTTTGAAACGGACGCCCTATCACACCGCTGACGAAGTGGGGGATTGCGTTACACAAGAAAAGACCGCCGAAAAAGTAGGAGACAAGGTATTTCCAGTCCATCAGTCGCTCTCGTTTGAGTTCAAGGGTCCATACCGATCGATGTTTCTTGTCGGCGCCGCCACATCGACAGAATATACAAACATCTCGACCAGAATAATATCCCGGATTATTCCCCAAATGAGCGAACAGCCTGAAAGGCGCCGCCAGCCGCATGATATCATTTTCTATTTTGAATGCAAAAAATATTCTTATTTTTTACATTAAAATTCAATACGTTCCTGTCGTGACCCGCTGCATTTTCAAGAGGAAATAGTATGCGGCCAATGAGGCAAGATACCCGCGTTCCCGAGGGTCAGCGGGTAGACGGCCATCACCTGGCGAAAAAAGATGGTGTTGCACAGCGCGGCCAACAGGATGGAGGCGGCGAGATGCGGGGATAGTTGCGATATCTTCATGGCGTTTGCCACCCTAAGCGGTTGCCCAGGGAAGATCAAAGATATTGATGATGGACAAAGAGATCGTAGGCAGTCTGGTAATAGGCAGTGGCCAGATCGACCATGGCCTCATCCTGGGGAATCTCTTGCATGGTCGCGTTTCCCAGCCGATAGGCGTAGGTGTGGGCGGTATTGCGCAGCCCGAGCACCGCCAGCTTGCCGTCCTGATAGAGTACAACATCGTGGTTGTGGTTGAATAACAGCGTCCTGGCCTGGTCGTGCTCCACGCCGAAAACATTCTGGCCAAAGAAGGGGGCGGTATAGGGTAAGCCGAGCAGCCCCAGGACAGTGGGCGCGATATCCATCTGGCTGATCGGGCTGGCGATCTGCCGAGGGGCCAGGTGGCCCGGCGCCATGATCAAGAGCGGAATCTCGTAGCTGGGCAGCGGTATTTTTTCGCTGCCATACACCCGGGCGCCGTGATCGGCCACCACCACGAACAGGGTCTGGTGATACCAGGGGGTGGATTCAATCTGCCGGAAGAATTCCCCCAGGGCGTAATCCGCATAGCGCACACCGTCTGTCCGGCCGCCGCCGCGGGTGCGGACGCCTTTGATGCCTTCGGGAAAGGTGTACGGGGAATGGTTGGAGGTGGTCATGATGATGGAGAAAAAGGGCGTATTGGCGGCTGCGGCCCGGTCAAAATAGTCCTTGGCATAGGCGAGCAGGTCCTGGTCCGAGACGCCCCAGATATTGCCGAAACGGGGATTCTTGATATCGCTGCGGTCTTTGACCGTGAAATCGTTGCTGCCGTAAAACGGTCCCATGTTGTCGAACAGGCTGTAGCCGCCGTAAAGGAAACTGGTTTGATATCCTTGATCCCGCATCACCTTCCCCCAGGAGGCGATATGGTCGTTCCCCGGCCTTTTGATGATCGATTCGCTGGGGATGGGCGGAAAAGAGGCGGTGATGGCCTCCAGGCCCCGGACTGTCCTGGTGCCGGTGGCATAGGCGCGGTTGAAGAAGAGGCCCTGGCGGGCAAGCCGGTCCAGGTTGGGCGTCAAGGTGGCGGAGGAGGCCGCCATGGCCGCATCGATGTCCAGCCCCCGCTTGCAGAGGTCGGCATGCTCGCATCCCATGGATTCTTCGACGATCACCACCACATTCAGTTTGCCCAGGCCCTGCGGGTTACCGGTGGACACCCGCTTGAAGGAGGGGGGAGAGGGTTGGGAGCGGCTTTGGTCTCCGGCCAGGGAGCTGGCCAGGAGATGGGATGAGGTTTGTTGGTCGTTGGTGCGGTAATAGGTGGGATAGTCAAGGTGGTTGGTGTGCAGGGCTTCGAAAAAGCTGCTGATGCCGTCGGCGGCGATTTCATTGACAAGGCGATTGGAGGAAAAATCTAGGGTATGGGTGGAGAAAATCAAGGAGATTGCGGCGAGTGTCACGGCATAGACCAGCGTTGACCGAAGTCTTCGTCTCATCGGCACCGCCGCGGAAGGAACAGGAGTAAACAGCTTCCAGCAAAAAAACATCATTACCGTTGCATATGCAAACACAAGCAAAAATGTTGAAGCAACGTGATATGTTTGATAGATATTTACAAACACTTCATGGGGATAGATCAGGTAGTCAACCGCGACCAGATTGAATCTCGCCCCAAATTCCTTGAAAAAATAATATTGCATAACCGCGATATACAGTGTCGAGAACAAAACGAGCCATCCCATGGCCCTAATCATGATCCGGCCTGCCAGGGACTGGTAGATCCGGTGGGGCATGAA
>WRKE01000221.1 GCA_009778235.1 Pseudomonadota bacterium | reverse complement strand
CCGCGGCCTTGATAAAGAAAATCATGCTGTGACCCCGGGGTCACTGAGCAGCCCGCCAAGAAGCAGCCGAGCCATAAGCCCATGAGCTTAATCCTGTTGATCCATCCGCCGGTGGCCAAACCCGGCGAACCACCGCCCGGCATCGCCGCCCTGGCAGGCTGCCTGCGCCGGCACCATATCCCCTGCGCCCAACTGGACGCCAACCTCGAAGGTTTTTTGCATATCCTCAGCCAGGACCCTCCCGCCGACAGCAGCGATGCCTGGTCGAAACGGGCCCTGCGCCATCGCTACGCCAATCTGGCCGCCCTGCGCTCGCCTGAGCTCTATGGTAATGTTGACCGTTACCAACGGGCGGCGCGCGACCTCAACCGGGCCCTGGAACTGTTAGCCCGGTGCCGGCCGGCAATCAATGTGCACTTAAGCAATTATCAGGACGAATTCAATCCGCTCGCCAGTGATGAACTGTTGCGGGCGGCTGCGCAATTTGAGCGCAATCCTTTTTTTCCCTGGATGGAAACGCGCCTGCCCGCCCTGCTGGAAAAACTCGCGCCCCGCTGGATCGGCCTGTCGCTTTGCTATCTCAGCCAGGCGGTCTGCACCTTTGCCCTGATGGGGTTTCTTAAGGACCGTTATCCCGCGATTAAGCTGATTCTTGGCGGCGGCCTGCTCAGCTCCTGGATGGGGCGCCCCGGCTGGAACGAACCCTTTGCCGGTCTGGCCGACCACTGCATTCAGGGTCCCGGTGAAGCGCCGCTGCTGGACCTTTTGGGCGGCGGCCGGCCCATGACGGACTCAAGCCCCGACTACACGGACCTGCCGCTGGCCGACTACCTTGCCCCTGGCCCAATCTTGCCCTATTCCGCCTCGCGCGGCTGCTATTGGAACCGCTGCACCTTCTGCCCGGAAACCGCCGAACAGAACCAATACCAGCCCATCGCCCCCCAAACCGCGATCAGCCAGCTTGCACGGCTTTGCTCCGATCTGCGGCCGAACCTGATCCACCTGCTCGACAATGCCGTCAGCCCGGCGCTCTTGGCGGCGCTGTGCGACCAGCCGCCCTTCGCTCCCTGGTATGGTTTTGTCCGTTTCCATGAGCAATTGGCTGACGTCGACTTTTGCCGGCAGTTGCGTGCCTCCGGCTGCGTGTTGCTCAAGCTGGGGCTGGAATCGGGCAGCCAGGCGGTGCTGGCCGCCATGGACAAGGGCATCCGCCTTTCGCTGGCGGCGCGGGTGTTCGCCGCCCTTTCGCAGGCCGGCATCGCCACCTACGTCTACCTGCTCTTCGGCACGCCCTCGGAATCGCTGGTGGAGGCGCGCCAAACCATGGATTTCGTCCTGCGCCACCACCGGGCCATCACCTTCCTCAACCTGGCCATCTTCAACATGCCGATTGCCGGCCAAGAGGCCAAGCAATTGCCGGGCAACAGGTTTTCCCCGGCCGATCTGTCGCTCTACCTGGATTTCGACCATCCCCTGGGCTGGGACCGGCGGTCGGTACGAACCTTCCTTGACCGAGAATTCAAACGCCAGCCGCGGATCGCCTCCATCCTCCGCCGCGACCCACCCTACTTCACCTCCAACCATGCCCCGTTCTTCAGCGGCTGCTGGCCGTGACAGGGGCAGGGTGTCGCCAAAAATCGGCCATTCAAATTATTCCGGACAAATACAGCGAGATCGTGACATTTGCGCAATAAATGGCTATGTATGGCACTAATATTTGTTCTTGCCCTTTGATGTCGGCTCACCACCTCCGGGTTTTACGGAAAATGTACGCCATGGTGGGTTGGTTTCCGTTTTTTTAGGTTGCAAAGAGTATTGGTTGCCAAGCGGCCGGGCCGTGGCATGGCGGCAATTTTCGAAAAACTGGTTTGCCATCCTCATTTTGTCCGTTGACGACTACAGAAAAAAAACGAAAATGAGGAAATGATAGCAACAGCCCTGCGTCCCGGACGTAGGTCAGAGGCAGGGCCTCAAGGCGGCGGCCAAATGGTTCGTTCGCCTTTTGCTATTTCTTTTGGCACGTGAGCGAGGTTGGACTCGATAACCAAATATGCCTCCTGAGCAAGCACAAAGGCTTTCAACAATAAAACACATCACCCACCTGGCGTGGAAATTTGTGGTCGGGCTCGTTGTCTGCGGCTCCATCTGGCTTTTGTACCACAAGCTGCAGGTCGGGGTTGCGAGCGATCCAGCCACCAAGGCCATGCTGGACAACGGCGGCATCTGGAGCGATATCAAGATAATCGGTGGCGCCATCGCCATGTATGCACTCGATGTTCCGCTCAAATCCCATCTCTTTGCCTGCCTGTCCGCCCTGGCCGCCTACCTGGCATTGGCTTGGTACGATCGGATCGCCCTGATGCACCTCAACCGACTCAAGGGCATCTCGTGGCCCTATGTCGCCATCTGTTCATTCGTAACCTACGCGCTCGGCCACAACCTGGGGGCCTCGGTCCTCTCCGGCGGCATCGTCCGGCTGCGCGCCTATTGCGCCAAGGGACTCAAGGCCACCGAAGTCGCGGCGCTGGTCGCCATGTGCTCGTTCACCTTCCTGTTCGGCAGCCTGCTGCTGCTGGGAGTAGTGCTGGTCTTTGAGCCGGAAATCGTGCTCTCGCTCTCCGATCTCATTCCCCGGATGACCCTGCCGGTCTGGTTTGTCCAGGCTGCGGGTACCTTCCTGCTGATTTTGTGCGCCCTGTACGTCCTGGGATCATGGCGGACCTACAAGCCCTTCCGCCTGGGGACACTGGATATCGTCTACCCGCGGCTTGGGATTGTGGGCAGGCAGTTGCTCGCGGCCCCGCTGGAAATCATGTCGGCGGCCGGCATCATCTACTTTGTTTTGCCCGAGGCGAGCAATCCGGGCTACTTTGTGGTGCTGGGAGCATTCATCCTCTCCTTTTCCGCCGGTCTCGTTTCCCAGGCACCGGGCGGCATCGGCGTCATGGAGGCCGTCTTCCTGGCCATCATCGACATGGTCCCGCCCACCGGCGTGATCGCGGCCCTGCTCATCTGGCGCCTGCTCTATCTCATGCTGCCGCTCGTCCTGTCCATCCCGGTCATTTTGATCTTCGAACATTCGCAGTCCGCAAACGGCCTGCCCCAGAACGACGAAGGCTAGGACCATCCGGCTTTTCCCCAAACCAGCGGACCGGGAACAAACCGGGCGCCCGCGTTGCTCACCCAATACGGGGAAGGCATCGGCAACGGTTCATCCCCCACCGACCGGAATGTTGAACAGCGGCTGACCACGGCGCATGGCGTGCCGCATTCAGGGTAAATATGCAAAAAATTGTGCGATGAACCCTTGAGATATGGGATCAAGATCATCTAAACTAGAAATGACATGATCAACTCCCGGAACTGGACACTAGCTGGTACCACAGAAAACGAGAGAACAGCGGGATAACGTGCCAAGGCACAGGATATCTGCCTTATGAAAACAGATGGCAAACGCGGGGTGCGCTCTGATTCACCAAAGGCCGGGGTAGGTTCTCTTCTCCTTCGCAGGTTTACTGAAAAAGGCCCCCATGGCGACTAACAATTCAAAAACATCAAATTTTTCAATTGAGTCGCAGGTGAAAGGCAAAGCAAAAAAAACTCAGGGCAGCCTTCTGGGACAGAGCGCCCAGAGCCTCTTTCCTGATCTTTTTCAGAACAAATCAGCACCGGCTGCGCCTTTCAAGATTATTGTCCCGCCTTCGCCACCGGACATGAGTTGGCTGGCAAATGCGTCCTCTGGCGGGCAACTGGAGCAAGCCGACGACGCCCCCCTCGCCCTGCTTGCCCTCAGCGGCAAAGCACAACAAAAACTCATAACCCAGACCCTGGCAAAGATGGGGTATGCCACCACCACGGCCAGCTCGGCCATGCAGGTCCTCGAACAATTGAGGACAAATACATATCACCTGATTTTTTGCAGCGCGGATGCGCCCTTCAAAACAGTACACCGATTCGTCAACCAGCTGACGACCAACCGACGGAGACGCATCTATTTTGTTCTGGTAGGCGCCGATCTGCACACCCTCTACGACCTGGAAGCCTTAGTTCTCAGCGCCAATCTGGTGATCAACAGTCAGGATCTCCCCTCGCTCGAATTGATCTTGAGCAAAGGGCTTCGCGATTACGAACAGCTCTTTGGCCCCCTGCTCGAAACCCTCGGAAGCCCCAAGTAGCGGTGGGGCAATCCGCGCCCGTCCCATGCGTCAACTCTCCGGCAAAACAAATTTCCTTAAGAGTTGATCATATGACAGACCAAACCTTCTCGCATCGCTGTAGCTGACAATAGCCTCACCGTTCTGGGACAGATCGAGCGTGAATGGCGCAATTTGCTGCTTGTTCTTTTCATCATAAAGGATATGGACGATTGGCCGCATCATGTCTTCGGTCGACCCAATCACCACCCCGCTTTTACCGTCGGCCAACACGATGCAGGTGCCAACCGGGTACATACCGGTGCACCGGATAAAATCATTGGCCAATCCCTTGTTGAACTGTGCCCCGCCACCTTCGTAAATTACGCGCAAACCCAAAACCGCCTCCATTCCGGACTTATAGCATCGTTCCGAGGTAACGGCGTCGAACACATCGCAGACACTGGTGATCTGGGCCGCAAAACTGATCTGATCTTTTTCCAGGCCGTGGGGGTAGCCCTTGCCGTCATATCGCTCATGATGATGCAGGGCAATATCGTATCCCTCCAAAGGAATATTCCTGGCCAGGGAAAGCATGGCCACGGACAACTCGGCATGCCGTTTCATTTCGTTGAATTCGGCCTCGGTGAGTCTGCCGGGTTTGTTCAGAATAGCCTGCGGCACCAACGCCTTGCCGATATCATGAAACAGGGCGCCAACCGCTATGTCGAGGCTTTGCTGTTCTGGGATTTCGTAGTAATGGCACATGTTCAGGACATGGGAACTGACGCTGAACGAATGAAACAGGGTGTATTCGTCCTTCTGGCGGATACGGTTCAGGAGTGAAAGAGCGTCACGGTTTCTTTGAATCGAAACCTGCATCTGTTTGGCAAAATCGTAAAATGGCCCAACTTCGGGCATGGCCCCTTGCTGTGCCTGCTGATACGCTTCCCCCATAACCTTGATCGCATCCGCTGCAATTTTCCGGGATGACTGCAACTCCATTTTTAAGGGTACAGCAGGGCGGGCAAGGTTGCGCTTGAGGCCAAAGGAGGGGACAATATGGATATTTTCAACAGTAGATTCTGTTTTTTCTACATCAAGACCTCGATCTGTATCAATAAAAACCTCACTGACATTCCAACTCTTGAGTATGTCTATAGTAATATCACTCTTGATACAACCTGGCTCTATATAAAGTCGGTCACCATTCAAGTTACAATTGAAATCATGAACAAAAACACCGACTCGAAGCTCTTCGATATTTGTTTTTTTTATCATAAACTTATTTAAAAATTAATATGAAATATCGAAAGACATCATATCATAATCTTTCATTTCCTATAAATAGTCTTGTTTTAAATGCATGTTAAGTCAGAAAACTAGATTCACCCGTCCTTGAACCTCTGGAATAATGCCGTCATCGGTATTCGTCAGAATTCTGAGCCTTGGAAGCAGGGCCACAATAGACAAATAAGTACGACCGCCAGAAATATTCCCAAGGCAGATCGCTCATCAAGGGCAAAAAGGCCTGCGCTAATCATCCCAAGTCAGTCGAAATAATTGTGCATTAGATCGGGCTTGATGTCCACAATAAAACCATCCGCTCCTGTACGGACAGAGAGGAAGCTCCTCTTGTCTGGCGGTATCACTCCGGACTCGACCCGGACCAATTGTCCTGGTAGAGTGGGAGCGATGGCGATGCGGGCGTGTCGGGAGGAAAAAGCGATGCAGGCACAAAAAATCAACGAGGTCGAAATCATCGGCCGGCCGGAGACCTCGGCCGGGAAAGCCGTTCGCCTGGCGATGGCGTCGGTGTCGGCCGGTTTTCCCTCTCCCGCCGAGGATTACATCGAACAGGCGCTCGACTTAAACGACCTGCTCGTCACCAACCCGCCCGCCACCTTTTTCGTCAAGGTCACCGGCACCTCGATGGTTGAGGCGGGCATCCACCCGGACGACATCCTGGCGGTCGACCGCTCCCGGGAGGCGCGCCAGGGCGACATCGTCATCGCCATCGTCAACGGCGAGCTGACCGTCAAAGAACTGGCCTTCTCCCCCATCCGGCTGATTCCCCGCAACAGCGCTTATCCGCCGATCGTGCTGCGAGAACACGACGATTTCGAGATCATCGGCAAGGTCACCGGCCTGGTCCGGCGGTTCAAGTAGAGCGTAGCGTGTTCGCCCTGGTCGACTGCAACAATTTCTACGCCTCGTGCGAGCAGTTGTTCCGCCCCGACCTGCGGCACCGGCCGGTGGTGGTGCTGTCGAACAACGACGGCTGCGTGGTGTCGCGCTCGGCGGCCGCCAAGGCCCTGGGCATTCCCATGGGGGTGCCGGTCCATCAGCTCCGGGAGATCATCGCCCGCCACGGTGTCGAGGTGTTTTCGTCCAACTATGCCCTCTATGCCGACATCTCCCAACGGGTGATGCGCACCCTCGCCGAGTTGGTGCCGGAGGTGGAACTCTACTCCATCGACGAGGCCTTTCTCGATGTGGGGGGAATCACCGACCTGGAACCATTCTGCCGGCGACTGCGCGCCACGGTCCACCAGTGGACCGGCATCACCGTGGCCATCGGCATGGCGCAGACCAAGACCCTGGCCAAACTGGCCAACGCTGCGGCCAAGCGATTTCCGGCCACCGGCGGGGTGGTCGATTTACGCGATCAACCGCGGCAGCACCGCCTGCTGCGGATCATGCCGGTGGAGGAGGTGTGGGGCGTAGGCCGGCGGCTGTCCCGACGGCTGCGGCTGATGGGCATCGAAACCGCCCTTGATCTCAGCACCCGCGACCAGGGCGAGCTACGCCGGCGTTTCAGCGTGACCCTTGCCCGTACCGCCATGGAACTCGGCGGCGTGTCCTGCCTTGACCTGGACCATGCCCCACCACCGCGCAAGCAGATCATCTCCTCGCGGTCGTTCGGTGAACGGGTGACCAGCCTGGCGGCCATGCGCCAGGCCATATGCGCCTACACCGCCACGGCCTGTGAGAAATTGCGGCGGGGACGCCAGTACGCCAGGAGCATGAGCGTCTTTATCCAGACCAGTCCGCACACCGCCGCGCCCTACTACTCCAATGCCGCCCATGGCAGCCTGCCCGGCCCCAGCGGCGACACCCGCGATTTCCACCGGCTGGCTGGCCGGCTGCTGGACTCGATCTGGAAGGAGGGCCCCGCCTATGTCAAGGCCGGGGGGATACTGCACGACTGCTGTCCC
>WRKE01000220.1 GCA_009778235.1 Pseudomonadota bacterium | reverse complement strand
GCCATGAACGATTTCAGCAGCTTGCCCAATTGGGCGGGCAGATCGAGCATGTGCCCGGAGGAGCGGTCCAACTGCTTGATGATCTCGTCCATGGGGATCTGATAGCGCAGGGCCAGGGACACCAAACGGCAGGTGGTGGTCCACATGGTGGACTTGTCTTTCAGATCCACCCGGTTGTCAAAGGGGAACTTGGCAAACACCTCCATCGGCTTTTCTTCTTCATCGAAGCAGACGATCAGATAGATGGTTTCCTGGTTGATATCTTTGAGCCGGTAGCGCTTGGCGCTGAGCACATCGGGCAGGGTGGCCTTGCGCAGCAACCCTTCGGTGGAGGTCAAGGCGGTCTTGTCCGGGCTTTGGGCCACGGTATTGAGCACCTGGTGATCGCGGGAGCCGTCGCGGTAGACGGTCAGCCCCTTGCAGCCCAGTTCGAAGCCAAGCAGGTACGAGGTGCGCACGTCGTCCGAGGTGGCCGAGGCAGGCAGGTTGATGGTTTTGGAGATCGAGGAATCGACCCCGTTTTTCTGGAGGATGCCCTGCATGCGGATGTGCTGTTCCGGGCTGATGTCCTGGGCGGTGCGGAAAATATCCTGCCATTTTTCCGGGATCTCGCCATGACCGATGACCGTGCCGCTGGTGGCCACCTTTTCCATCAGTTCGGCGGAATAAAAGCCCTCGGCCCTGGCCACCCGTTCAAACAGCTTGTTGACCATCAGTAACCGGTCGCCATCCATGACGTTCTTGATCATGACGATGGAGAAATAGGGTTCGCATCCCGAGGCGCAGTCGGCAATCATCGACACCGTGCCGGTGGGCTGGATCGAGGTCAGGGCGGCGTTGCGCCGGGCCGGATATTGGTTGATCTCCGGGTTGTAGGCCGGAAACGGGCCCTTCAACGCCGCCAGCTCAATCGAGGCCGCCTCGGCCTCCTTGCGGATAAAGGCCATCAGTTCGGCTGCGGTCTGGCGTCCTTCTTCACTGCCGTAGGGTAATCCCAACTGAATGAGCATGTCGTGCAGCCCCATGATCCCCAGACCGACCTTGCGGGTTTTCTGCGTCATCTGGGCGATTTCGGGAATGGGGAAGCGATTGCAGTCGATGACGTTGTCGAGGAAACGGACCGCCAGTCGGACCGTGTCAGCAAGCCGTTGCCAGTCGGCCTGGCCTTCCTTCACGTACTGAGCCAGATTGATCGAGCCCAAGTTGCAGGATTCATACGGCAGGAGCCACTGCTCGCCGCAGGGGTTGGTCGCCTCGAATTTGCCAAGTTGCGGGGTGGTGTTGTCGCGGTTGGCGGCATCGATAAAAAGCACGCCGGGCTCGCCATTATGCCAGGCGAGATCGACAATTTTATCAAAAACCTCGCGGGCGTGCAGAGTGTCGACGACATGGCCGTTGGAGGGATCGATCAGTTCGTATTCAAGATCATTTTTGACCGCCTCCATAAAGAGATCGGTGATGGCGACGCTGAAATTGAAGTTGGTGTAGCGGCTCTGGTCCTGCTTGGCGACGATGAATTCCTGGATATCTGGGTGGTCGACCCGCAGCACGCCCATGTTGGCGCCGCGCCGCTTGCCCCCCTGCTTGATGGTGTCGGTGGCAACGTCAAACACCGAGGCGAAGCTCAAGGGGCCGGAGGCCACGCCCTGGGTGGATCGAACCGCCGAATTCTTGGGCCGCAGCCGGGAAAAGGAATATCCGGTACCGCCACCGGTCTTGTGCACCAGGGCGCCGTTGCGGATGGAGGTGAAAATACCGTCCATCGAATCTTCCACCGGCAGGACGAAACAGGCCGACAACTGGCCGAGATCGGTGCCGGCGTTCATCAGGCAGGGTGAATTGGGGAGGAAATCGAGGTAATACATCATGGCGAAGAAGCGGTCGGCCAGCCCTTGGCAATCGGGCTGATCGCTGTCGACCAGGGCGACCGCGTCCGCCACCCGGCGACAGAGCGTTTCCCAGTTTTCAAGCGGTTGACCAGACGCATCCTTCAGGTAATAGCGTCGCTCAAGCACGGTTTCCGCGGTATCGGTCAGTTCTTGCCGGAGTATGCCCTTGGTCATGATGGCCTCATCACTTGATTCTTCTGATCTTGCTTCCTGGCGGCGGGAACCTGGGGTCCGACCGGATCGATCGGCACATTATCACAACATATAGCGCGCATCAAGCACTATTAATCCTACATGTAGTGTTTTTGAAAACACCCTGTTTTCAGCAAGATCACGCAAAAACAGGCCCTGACCCCTTGGCCGGGTCATGACCAAGCCCTGCTCATCCCCGGTACGCCCCTGGCGGACCACGGGGCAAAGAGAGCTGGCGTCGCCTGCTTTGAGTGGAAAAAGTCCCATTCTCTTGCCGCTTGCGCATTGGCGACGCGATCAGTATTATAAGGTTGATATCGCCTGGCGCATTGCCAGGCGCGTTCGCCCGAGCGGCCTGATCAGGCCGCCATCGTCAACCCATTACATTCACACCGAGGACACCATTGATCCCATGCTGAGAACAATCGCCTTTTGCACCGCCCTGCTGCTGCCGCTGACCATTTGCGCCCAAGAACCCGGAAAGAACAACAGTGCCGGGAAGCTTAACTGGTCGGTCCAGGCTTCCTGGCCTGTTCCGGGCAAGCCGATCGCCATCGCCCAATCCCTCGACAACAAAAAGGTGTTCATCCTGGCCGCCGATGCGAAGGTCTATATCTTCACCCCCGAGGGCATCCAGTTGGGCACGCTGCCGGTCGAACCCGGCGTCACCGCCATCGACATCGCCGCCAGGGGCGAAACGCTCTATCTGGTAAACGGCAAAACCAACACCTACAGCGCCATCGATATCAGCTTCAACCAGAAGATCGACACCGTCGGCGCCCCGGTGCGGGGCAAGGTGGATGCCCCGGTTACCCTGGTGCTGTTCTCCGATTTCGAATGCCCCTGGTGTGGTAAGCTCGAACCAGTGCTGGCCGAATTGCTGACCAAGAACCCGGACAAGCTGCGCATCGTCTTCAAACACATGCCGCTGCCCATGCATCCCTATGCCGAACCAGCCGCCCTGGCCGCGATCGCCGCTCAGAAGCAGGGAAAATTCTGGGAAATGCATGACGCCCTGTTCCAAACCACCAACTGGACGCCGAACACCATTGATGAAGCCGCTGTGCAGATCGGCCTCAACATGGACAAATTCCGCACTGATCTGGTCAGCCCGGAGGTGCAGGCGCAACTGGCCAAGGACCTGCGCGATGCCCAGGCGGCCGATGTCAATGCCACCCCGTCGCTCTTCATCAACAGCCAGCCGGTGAAAGACCGCGCTCTGTCCAACCTCCAGAAGATGGTCAACGAAGCCCTGGGGACCTCCGGCGGAGTTCAATAGCGTGAAGGTTTCCGCCGCCCTCAACGTCGAGACCTCCCAGGAGCTTGATTTCGCCGACAACCACCTTGCCCAGCAACTGTTCGGCGAACTGAACCGCAACCTGCTGACCATCGAGCAGGCCACCGGCGTGACGATCAAAGCCCGGGGCAACGGCCTGCGGATCAGCGGTCCGGCACACGCCGTGGAACTGGCGGCCTCCACCCTGCAGCAGATGTATGGTCTGTTGCGCAAAGGCTATCCGGTGTTCAGTCAGGACATCGCCTTCGGGGTCAAGATCCTGGAATCTTCTCCCCAGGCCCGGCTGGAGGAAATCTTTCTCGACAAGGTCTGCATCACCTCGCGCAAACGGGTAATCTCGCCCAAATCGGTCAACCAGAAGCTTTATATCGAGGCGATCCGGGAAAACGACATCGTCTTCGGCATCGGCCCGGCCGGAACCGGCAAGACCTATCTGGCCGTGGCCATGGCGGTTTCGGCCCTGGCACGGGAGCAGGTAGCCAAGATCATCCTGACCCGCCCGGCGGTGGAAGCCGGCGAAAAACTTGGCTTTTTGCCCGGTGACATGGCCCAGAAGGTCGATCCGTATCTGCGGCCGCTCACCGACGCCATTAACGATATGATGGGTCAGGAACGGACCCGGGAGCTGACCGAGCGCGGGATCATCGAGGTCGCGCCCCTGGCCTTCATGCGCGGTCGCACCCTGAACAACGCCTTCATCATCCTCGACGAGGCCCAGAACACCACCCGCGAGCAGATGAAGATGTTTCTCACCCGCATCGGTTTCGACTCCCAGGCGGTGATCACCGGCGATGTCACCCAGATCGATTTGCCGGGCACCCAGAAATCCGGCCTGATTCAGGCCGAAAAGATCCTCTCCGGGATCAAGGGGATCGCCTTCCGCCACTTTTCCAAGGCCGACGTGGTTCGCCACCCCCTGGTCCAGGAGATCATCCAGGCCTACGAGCAGCAGGATGTGGCCCAGCGACGGCGCACGGCCAGCGAGGCTTAAGCTTAAGATGCCGGTTCACTGCACCTATTCCCCGAAGGTCGCCGCCCTGCCGCTCAACCGCCGCCTGTTCCGGCAGCGCTGCGATATGCTCCTGCACCTGCTAGAGCTTGGCCAGGCCGAGGTCAGCGTGGTTTTTTTAGACGACGCGGAAATGGCGGCCTACAACGAGCAGTATCGCCAGAAACAAGGTCCCACCAATGTCCTCTCCTTCCCGGCCTCCGGCAGCGGCGACGGCTTTGTCGTGCCGGAAAACGAGCTGGGCGACGTGCTGGTCTCGGTCGATACCGCCCGACGCGAGGCGGCCGAACAACACAAGAGCCTGCACCACCGGCTGACCGAACTGATCATCCACGGCGTGCTCCATCTAGCCGGCTACGATCACGAGCGGTCGGAGGCGGAGGCGGTGCGCATGTGGGAAGAGGAAAAATTTTTGTTTACGCAACTACAGCAACCAAGGAGTGTTGCCATGCCCTTTCTCGCCATCAATGTCGACCATGTGGCCACCGTCCGCCAGGCGCGGGGCGGCAATGAACCGGACCCGGTGCTGGCCGCCTCACTCTGCGAGCTGGCCGGGGCCGACGGGATTGTCGTCCATCTTCGCGAGGACCGGCGCCATATCCAGGACCGGGACGTGCGGCTCTTACGTCAGACAATCAAAACCCGGCTCAACCTGGAGATGGCCAATGTGCCTGAGATTGTCGATATCGCCCTGGAGGTGATGCCGGACATGATCACCCTGGTGCCGGAAAAGCGCAAGGAGCTGACCACCGAAGGCGGGCTTGATGTGCTGGACAATGCCAAGAAGATAGGCAAAACCATTGCCAAGATGCGCAAGGCCTCCATTCCGGTCTCGCTGTTCATCGACCCGGATGCGACCCAGGTGCAGGCAGCGCTCGATGCCGGCGCCACCTATGTCGAACTGCACACCGGCCGCTACTGTGAGGCACGGAGCATGGAAGAGCAGGAGCGGGAGTTCAACCTGATCGAACAGACCGCGGAGTTGGCCTACGAATCCGGGCTGCGGGTCAACGCCGGTCACGGTCTCGACTACCGCAACGTCCATCCCATTGCCGCCCTGCCCTTCATCGACGAGCTGAGCATCGGACACGCGGTGATCAGCCGGGCAGTGTTGGTGGGGCTGGAAAATGCCGTGCGGGAAATGCTGGCCATTGTGCGGGCAGTTTAAACGCCAAGGTCCGGCGCCAAGCTGATGTTCAGGCAGTAAAAAAACACCTTGAGCTCCTCGTCATTTGATCTGGAATTGATGTATAAAGTGATCAATTCCACACCAAATGACGGGGGGAAGTTATGAACGGGAACGATATCATTACGCTGGGGCTTGGGTTGCAAGCTCCGTGGGAGATCGCAGGTCATATCATCTTCTATTTTTAATGCAAAAAATATTTTTATTTTTCCATTAAATTTCAACATATTCCTATCGTGACCTACTGCATTGGCAAAAGGAAATGGTATCACAGACATTGGACACGGACAAGACGCCCCATGAACTGCGTCTGACCATTCAAGCTCGACGGGGGAGTCACTACCCTTGTCCGGTGTGTGGCGCTTCTTGTCAGGCACATGATTTCAAGGAGATGACCTGGAGACATCTCAACTTTTTTCAGCATCATTGTTCCATCACGACCCCTGTTCCCCGGGTGCGCTGTCCTGAACATGGGGTGAAACCAAATCATCATCAAATACACTTGAAACAACGAAGAGCCATATAAAATAACCCCTGACTGAAGTCAGGGGGGTTTCCTTGGGGAGTCTCTATGAAAACTTGGAAAACATTTTTTGAATGGCCATGCTTCCGCTCACCGGTCTTTCTGGGACTCTGTGCCGTGATGATGACATGTGCCACTGGCTGTGTGGATAGGCGCGGTTACAATCCGTATTACCCTGAAGATGTGGGTGGCGCCTATTATGACGGTGTCGGAACCTACTCCGGCGGAACCGGGGTCTATTATGGTGGGACCGGCTATTATTACGACGGGGACAGCTACTACTACAACGACGGTGGATACTATTACGGCGGAGCCGGGTACTATTTTCCGGCCTATGATAATTTTTTCCGTTTGGAACGCCCATATGAATGGCGGCGCTATATTGCGGAACGCTCCCGCCGTCTGGAACTCGAACGGCGGGCGGTGAACAATGCATCTGAGTTGCGGCGTCTGCAAGCGGAACGGCTGGCGTGGGAAAGGCAGCGGCAGCAAGACCGTCAGCGGCAATATCAGGCGTGGGAGCGCAATCGCCGTGGAAATCGGCCTGCTGATTCATCGCCGGCATCTGGTTCGGGCGTTGCCGGAAGCGCGGCGGCATCTGGCCCGGTGGTAACCAGTCCGTCCGCTGTTTCGAGTCCGGCATACGACAGGGGCGCATCAACCCGTTCCGGCATCAGGCCGATACGATACAATAACCCCGAAGGCAGACCGATCAGGTACAGCAATTCTGACAACGATACGGCAGAAACGAGCGCGTCCGCTCTGTCGAATCCGGCATCCGACAGGGGCGTATCAACCCGTTCCGGCAGCCAGCCGCGGAGAATCAATCGTTCCATCGATGGGCCGGTGCGGTACAGTGGCTCAGACAGCAACCAGGCGATCACGAGTAGTCCGTCAACCGGCACAAGCACGTCAAGCAATCCCGTCAACAGAATGGACAGAACCAGCCGTCCCGACATCAGACCAGAGCGGCCCGCTTACTCAAGCCCGCCATCTAGCGCTGACTCACCGGGCCGTTCCGGCTACAGGTCAGGGTTGACCGGTCGTCCGGAAGCCAGATCGGAACGAGCAGACCAGCCCACGTATTCAAATCCGTCATCCGGCTCGGGTACGTCTGACCGTTTCGGCGGCCGATCGGGTTGGACGGGCGGGCGGGGCGGCCGACCGTGATGGACAAACCGGCCCGCCGCTTCAAGTCTTAGA
>WRKE01000219.1 GCA_009778235.1 Pseudomonadota bacterium | reverse complement strand
TCCAGAATCCGGTTCATCCGGGTGAGCACCAAGACGATGCCGCCGCGAACCGGGAGGCTGCCGCCGGTAAAGCCGCTGCCCGCGCCCCGGGGCAGGATCGGGATGCCTTCCTCGTTGGCCAGTCGCACGATCCGGCTGATTTCCTCGGTCGTGCCGGGATGGACCACCGCATCCGGCAAGTATTGCCGCTGAGTGGCGTCAAAGGAGTAGGCGATGCGGTCGACCGTACCGCAGGCAAGGTGCTCTGGTCCGACGATGTCCGCCAATTGTTGCAGGATATGTTCGGTCAGCATGTCTTAAGCGGCGCTTCTTCCCGGAAGATGGACGGTCATCTGCGGGAAGGGGATTTCCCAGCCATTGGCGTTGCAGCAGTCCACGGACCATCTGTTCAGGGCACGTTCGATGCGCCGGCAGGCCGACGCCATCTCGCCCTTGAAATCGGCGCTGATGGCCACATCCAGCGAAGAGGGACCGGCATGGAGGAATTCGACCGACAGGCTGAGGCACTGCTCCGCGTAGCCGTGCTCCTTCAGTTTGTTGTGCAGAAAGGTTTTCAGGGTCTCCAGTACGGTGGTGGTGATTTCGGCCTGCAGGTTGTAGGAGAGGCCGAAGACCACCCGGAGGTTGAAGTTGCCGGACAAATTGGCCGGCGATTTGCCGAGGAAATTGCTGGTCTGGTAGACTGTTCTGCGGCCGCCCAGTTCAACCAGCTCCACCTGTTCATGGGAGAGGCTGATCACCTTGGCCAGGATGGAGTCGATGGTGACCCAATCGCCCCGTTTGCAGGGAAACCATGGTTCGTCAAGGTGATAGGGCCGGGACACCATGCCGATCATGCTCTCGATCGGGATGCGCAGAACCTCGCCCAGCGCCGGATTATGCAGCTTGCAGAAGACGTTGATCGCCTCCACCTTCCAGGGCACGCCGTTGTACAGTACCCTTTCGCCCTCGCGGATCGAACCCATATTGAGCATCATCCGGACCTGCTTCCACATCCTGGGCAGGGTTTGGCGCACCGCCCAGATGGCGCCGACCAGCAGGATGAGCGCGGCGCTGAGCAAGAGCCAGTCTTCGGCGGTATAGAGCACAAAAATAAGGCCGGATATGGCGGCGACGGCAGAGAAAATTTTGAAGAAGATATCGATAAAGCGGATATGGACAGGGCGCCGCTCCTTGCGGGCGCCGGGAATAATGAAAAAGAGCAGGCGGACGAACAGGCGGAAAGCCAGAAGAATGCCGGCGAAGACAAACAGGGAAATCAGCAGATACCAGCCGCGGTCGCGGAAGAATGTCCGCACCGAATTACCGGAGCTTTTGAGCAGCGAAACATCACTGGACTCAAGACTGGCCAATTCTTTTTTGGCCAGATCCAGTTTACTGTCGAATCGCTTTTCCACGTTCTTCCAGGCAGGCAACAGTTCGGTTAGATAGTCCTTGATGCTGGAAGATTCGGCCTCTTTGATCAATTTATTGAGATGTGTCACCGCGTTACGGGCCGTGGCCAGTTGCTGCTCGTAATCGCTGATAGTATCCTTGAGCTTGGTTTTCTTCCGGGCCCGGGCGGTGAGTTGTTTCAGTTCCTTGATGCTTGGTTCGAGCAGGACGGTCAGTTCGTCCTGCCAACTGAAGTGGGACTTGTCCTTATCATCAAAGACCTTGGGGGAAACACCTGTGGCGATCCGTTCGAAATCGGCGGCGGTGTCGGCCAGATGCTTGTCGAGTTTGGTCAAGTCTTCCTGGAGGGTCTGCTTTTCCGACTCGGACGTAGTGGCCTTCTGCTTATTCGCGATGATGGTCATCTGTTGCCGGATGTTTCTCTGCAACTCGACCAGGGAAGTGAGCATGTCCAAGGTTTCGCTGGAACGCTGTTCTTCCTCCTGCTGCATCAGTTTCCTGGTGAGCATCGACCTGACGACGATCTTCGGCTCGGCGTCTCCGGAAAGCGCGGTGGAATGTTTCGGGCGGATGCCGGCCAGCAGTGGCGGCGCGGCAGTCACCTGACGGAGTTTCCTGAGATAGGGGAATATGTTGTAATAGATCGAGATTTGTTGCCTGGCCGTCCGTAGATCGTTGACCATGGCAGCGAGCAAAGGAGGGACGTCATTGTACAGACCGACCTGTTTTGCGATCTGATTGCTGTTCCCCCGGGTTGGGGGAACACTCTTTTTAGCCGGTATGGCCTTTTCGTTTACGGGAGGTGCTGCGGTCTTGTGCTGCACAGCCGCCAGTTGGATGACGCGCCCTTGGGCAGGCGTTGAAAGAGCCGGCAGAGGCGGTGCGGTACGATCCGGGGTGTTTGCCGTCCCGGCGATGGCGGTGGCTGCACAGGCCAAAAGAAGCACACAGGAAAGAAGGAAGTTGCGCATGTCAGGGCTCTTTCAAAAAAACGAAAATGTTCAGGAAGCGGTGGAGCGGACACGGGCCGGAGGCCATCAGGGGGCCAGCCGCTCAATGGTCCAGCCTGGATCAATCCGGCGGTAGAGAAAGCGGTCGTGCAGGCGGCTGCTCTGCCCCTGCCAGAACTCGATGCTGTCCGGAAAGACTCGGTAACCGCCCCAAAAATCGGGCAGAGGAACCTCACCCTTGAGGAATTTGGCTTTCATGCGCTCAAGCTCCATCATCAGCAATTGCCGAGAGGACAGCACCGAACTTTGCCGGGAAATCCATGCGCCCAGTTGGCTGGACCGGGGCCGGCTGGCAAAGTAGCGGGCCGATTCAGCCATGTTGATTTTTCCGGCCCGGCCGATGACGGTTACCTGGCGGGCCATGCCGATCCAGGGGAAGAGCAGGGCGACCCGGTTGTTTTCCTTGATCTGCCGCGCCTTGCGGCTGTGGTAATTGGTGAAAAAAACAAAACCGTTGCGGTCGAAAATCTTGAGCAGCACAGTGCGCAGGGTCGGTTGGCCGTCGTGGTCCACCGTGGCCAGGGTCATGGCGTTGGGTTCGGTCAGGCTAGCGGCGCAGGCCTCGTCAAACCAGGCGGTGAACTGATCAAACGGGTCGGGAGCCATCATCTCCCTGGTCAGCACCGGGTTGGTATATTCCTTGCGCAATCCTTTGATGTCCATCTTCTTCCTTTGCCTCCAGGATGCCAGCAAAATACGCGGTCCGCTTGGCCAGGTCAACCTCTTCTTGGCATGCGATCCTGGCGATTCCCAAGTCCGGCTCATCGCTCTGATTCTCAAGCGTTGCGCCCGCGCTCCGTTTCACTTTGGCAGCGCCGGGCCGTACTTTGGTCAACGGGCATTCACCTGAAATGGGTCATTGCCTTTTGCCGCGGGCCTGAACACCATCGCCAATGCGGGGCCGTTGACTGGGCACGGAGCGGAGGCAAAAACAAAGCGATTCCTGACCGCCGCGCCATCAGTCGGCCGACATGGCCGCCAGGATGGCGGGCAGGGCCGAGGCGCTGGGCTGCTGGACAAAAAAACCGCGGCCGCTGCTTTCGGCCAAGCGGGCAAAGGGATTGGTCTCGATGTTGACATCGATGATGACCCCGCCCTGCCGATGGACCTCGCCGGCCACCTGATTGGGCAGGTTAGTGGCCCCGGCGGTCCCGACCACGAGCAGCAGTGCGGTTTCCCTGGCCGTCTTGAGCGAGCTGTGGAAATGGTAATGGTGCTCGTTGTAGCTTTCGTCGAACAACAGGACATGCGGTCGGGTGCGGGCCCCGCACAGCGGACAGCGGAGCAGCTCGCGGTCCTGGTCGGTCAACTGGTCGGCCTTGGTTTTCGGCTGGACCGCGTCCGGGATGGGATAGACCGCGTCGCTGCAGTCAAGCGAGCAGCGCATGTAATTGATGTTGCCATGGATCTGGTAGGTCTTTTCCGGCGAGTTGCCGGCCCGGAGGTGAAGGCCGTCGACATTCTGGGTGATCAGGGTAAAGCGGTCGCCAAAGCGTCGCTCCATGGCGACGAGGGCCTGATGGCCGGGATTGGGGGCGGCGGCCCGGCAAACGCCCAGGCGGTACAGGTACCATTTCCACAGCTCGTCGGGCTGGTGGGTAAACATCCAGAAGGTGGCCATGTCCTGAGGTTGATAGACCTGGGAGCCCACGGTCCAGTATCCTTCGGAACCGCGAAAGGTGGGGATGCCGCTCTCCGCCGAAATCCCGGCCCCGGTCAGGATCGTGATCCGGCCGTTTCCCTTGGCAATCTCCTGCACAATATCAAGCACGGCCTCTTGCATGGAATGGTCTCCTTGGCTTGGGGTGAGCCTTGCGAGCTCAAAAACCTACGTTGATACAGGGCCGTGGCTGTGGCCCGGTGCCTTTTTTATTCTTCGTTGGCAAAAACAGCCTGTTCATCGGCCGCGCCGCGTCGAATTAAGTCCAGAAAAACAACTTTTTCAAGGGAATTTTGAAAACAACCGCCGGAGGTGAGCGGCAATGTCGTCCGCATAACCGCACGAGATCAATGGCCACATGCCTGCGCCTATGGTAGAGTTTTGCCAGCAACTCAGGTGAGGTGGTTCGCCCGGGCAGGGGGGCGGGAGCTTCCGGTCCGGGCTTTTCTGCTTTGGCTAGCGTCGGCGCCCTTATCCCATGCAATGTGACCAGTTATGCTCGACAGTGAATCCTCGCTGCGTCTCAAACTTCTCCGCTTCCCGCCGATCATCGGGGTCATTTATATCCATGGCTATAATACCGCCATCGGGTATGCGGGCGGCATCCTGGGCGCCACCGAGACCAACGAACTCACCCGTTGGGTGCGGATTTTTCTCTCCGAGGGCATCGCCCGCATCTCGGTTCCCCTGTTCTTTCTGATCTCGGGTTACCTTTTTTTTGCCACCTTCCATTGGTCGCCACAGACATATTGGCGCAAGATTTCCGGCCGCCTGCGCAGTCTGCTCATCCCTTTTGTTTTCTGGAATCTCGCTGGCCTCGGCTTTTTGGCCCTGATGCAGGCCATCCCCGACTTCCGCCCCTACTTCACCGGACCGGGGAAAATGGTGGCCGACTATGATCTGTCGCGATATTTCGCCGTGTTGTTCGGGGTGAGCGACTATCCGGTTGCCTACCACTTCTGGTTCATCCGCGACCTCATGCTGTTGTTGCTGCTGGCGCCGGTGCTGGCGGTCGTGGTGCGTTTTCTGCCCATCCCGTTTTTTCTGGTGATGTACTGGTGCTGGCTCGCCGATGCCTGGCCGACCTATGCGCCGGGGGCGGTCGGCGTGCTCTTTTTTTCCGCCGGCGCCTTTTGCGGCATCAATCGCCAAAATATTTTTCTTTTCGATCGATTTGGCCTGATCATCATTTTGGTGTATCTGCCGCTGCTGGCAATCGATCTTATCTGGTATGATGCCTGGTTCAACTTGTATGTGCACCGCACCGGGCTGCTCGCCGGGGTGCTGGTCACCTTGTATCTCACCAAGTTTGCGGTGCGCAGTCGCAGGATCTGCGCGGCATTGCTCGCCTTGGGCAGTGCCAGTTTTTTTGTCTATGCGGCCCATGAGCCGCTGCTGGGCATCCTGCGCATATTGGCCTATAAGTATATCCCCTTGGATGGCCCCTACACCATCCTGATCCTGTACCTGTTCATTCCGATCCTGGTGGTGGCCTTGTTGGTCGACTGTCATCGGGTCCTCAGAGCAGTCTGTCCCCGATTCCTTATGATCATCTCCGGCGGCCGGTGAGGCGAGGGGCATCTTCCCCTCCCAATACAGCTCAAGCCTGATCCGCTCTTATCGCTGTTTGAGTTCGCCGTGCGCCTGGTGCAGGTACACGGGCGCGCGCCGGCGCCGCAGGCGCAGGTTGAGTATCTCCACCATGAGAGCAAAGGCCATGGCAAAATAGAGATATCCCTTGGGGATGGCATGCCCGGTCCCTTCGGCGACCAGGGCAACGCCCACCAGGACGAGAAAGGACAGGGCCAGCATCTTGATCGTGGGGTGCTGCTCGACAAACTCGCCGATGGAGCGGGCCGCGAGCATCATGACCCCGATGGCCAGGACAATGGCGGTGATCATGACGGAGAGATGGTCGGCCAGCCCCACCGCGGTAATCACCGAATCCAGGGAAAACACGATGTCGATGACGGCGATCTGGACAATCACCAGCCCCAGATTCGAGGCCAGGTGCGCGGGATGGTGATTGCTCTCGCCGCCTTCGAGGCTGCTGTGGATTTCCATCACCGCCTTGTAGATGAGGAACAGACCGCCGAAAAAAAGGACCAGATCGCGGCCGGTCACCGGATGGCCGATCACCGTGAACAAGGGGGTCACCAACTTGGCCAGCCAGGCCACTGAGGCCAAAAGGGCTATGCGGGTGGACATGGCCGCCAGCAGGCCGAACTGCCGGGCAAAGGGCCGTTTGTGTTCTGGCAGGTTCCCCACCAGCAGGGTGATGAAGATGATATTGTCGATTCCCAGGACGATCTCCAAGATGGTCAGGGTCAGGAGGGAACTCCAGATGCTGATATCAAATATCCAGTCCATGATCCTTGGTGGTTGGGATGGTGTTTTCGAACAAGGCGTCCGGGCCGCGGAACGTTGGGGAGCGGGTCTTTACAAAGGAGTTGGCCGCGGTCATTCCCCGGTGGCGGGCGGAAGCGGCTCGGATTCGTCCTTTTTCCGGAGGCGGATGGCATGGCCGAACACATAGGTGCAGATGGGCACGCCGAGAATCAGTCCCCAGAAGTCAAACAGCTTGCCGCCAATGGTGAGGATGATGAGGATGATCACCGAGTTGATTCTCATATAGGAACCGTAAATCCTCGGATTGAGGATGTATCCCTCGACAAGATGGATGATGGCGATCAGCAGGATGGCCAGCAGCATGACCTGTAGCCCTGCGGTTTGCAGGGCGATCAGACAGATGGGGATGGAGCTGATGAACACCCCGATCACCGGAAAGAAACTGCAGAAAAAGACGATCACCGACAAAAAGGCCACCTGTTCGCTCAAGCCGAGCAGGGTGATACCGACGGCGGTCAGGATGGAATTGATGATGGCGATGATCAGTTGGGCTTCCAGCGCCTTGCCCAGAACCTGGGAGAAATCGTGGATATTGCCTGCCACGCTGCGGTAGATGAACCGTAGTTTGGTTGATTCCAAGGCCCGGACGCTGGCCCCCAATTGGGGCAGGTCCAGCACGATGAGAAAGGAAAAGAGCAGGGAAAGGAGAAAGGCCGAGGTGGTGGAGGCGATCTTGCCGCCGATATTGCCGAGGGC
>WRKE01000218.1 GCA_009778235.1 Pseudomonadota bacterium | reverse complement strand
GACATAGAAAATGGCGAGCTTATTAATGCTGAATTTGATAACGTTTCCGGATTAAATGCTGCTATCGAGATTATTCTCTGGGATGAAGTCCAAGTAGAATTACTTCCTGCACGTTCAATATCAAGAACAATAGAAAAATCTATAATTAACATACTTCTTGAATCTTCAAGATTAAAAGATGAGAGAAAAAGCTATGTTAATGAGTCCGGAGAAGATCTGCTTGATTCCGCGATTGATAAGGCAGAGCAACAACAATACAAGGATGCCTATACCGATCTTGTTCAGTACATGAAGAAGAATCGGAACAATGTCGTTGCCTGGATATGGTACTTCCGCATCCAAGGCAACCTCAGCATCATGCAAAAAGCTCTGAAAGTAGCGGCAGGCCTTGATGCCGACCATCCCTTGCTCAAGGAAGAACAAAGCAAATTCACAGCGGTCTCCGCTTACCTCACCGGTGATGTGGTCCGGAAATGTTATTTCTGTTGGGCTCCCCTCAATAAAAACGCGTTCGTTTGCCAATATTGCGGGGGGCACCTGGCGATTACCCGCGAATCCCTGGCACAGTCTGGAGCGGCCAACGCCGGCTGGATGGAAAAGGCACAACAGCGTTATAACCGCATTTTACGCAAACGTCCCCGTAGTCTCATTGCCCTGTATTGCCTGGCCCTGATCAGCGCCAATAAATGCAAGTTCCAGGATGCCCTCGCCTACCTCGACAAGACGGTCAAAATAGCGCCCGACAAGGCCCTGCTTGCCAACCAGTTGAAGCTGCTGCTCGACCATTTGGCCCGCCAGTCCGCTGAGGTGCAGCCGATATCCGAACAAAGCGAGATTGTCGCTGTCCTGGAGCCCGAAGAGACCGCCGATGCCCCTCAACAAAAAATGATTCTGGTGGTGGAGGACAGTTCCACCACCAGGAAGGTCATCTCCATCACCTTGAGTCGCCAGGGATACCGGGTGGTGGAGGCTGCCGACGGTCTTGAGGCCTTGAGCAGAATCAGCGAGGAACGGCCGGACCTGATCATGCTTGATGTCATTCTGCCGAAAATGGACGGTTACAAAATATTGTCCATCATCAAAGGCAATAGGGAATTCAAGGATATACCGGTCATCATGCTCACCAGCAAGGATGGCTTCATCAACAAGATGAAAGGGAAGATGGCGGGCTCCTCCGCCTATCTTACCAAGCCGTTTGATCCGGACATGATGATCGCGGAAATTCAAAAACACATATAATCGTACCCCCTACCGCTTGCCGAGGGAAATGAAACCATAGGGAGATGAACCATGGCCAAAAGGAAAGTTTTGGTTGTTGATGACAGCCCCACTCAGTTGGACATGATGAAAGCACCGTTTGAAGAGAACGGATTTCTGGTGATCACTGCCGTGGATGGAGAGGAAGCGGTGGCGATGGTGGAGAGCGAACAGCCTGATCTGGTGGTGTTGGATGTGATCATGCCCAAACAGAATGGTTTCCAGGCCTGTAGAAAAATCAAGGCCATGCGGCGGGATCTGCCGGTGATCCTCCTGAGCTCGAAGAACCAGAAAAGTGACGAGTTCTGGGGTTTGAAACAGGGAGCCGACCTGTATATGACCAAACCGTTCGATGGCGCCGAGTTGTTTGCCAGCGCGATCAAATTGCTCGCTTGAGCAGTTCTTAGACCGTTTTCACAAGACCCATCGTTGGAGGCAGCCCCCAATGGCCGACTTGTTCCCCAACCCGGATACCGGAGAACAACAAAACTCCCTGCACACGCTACTTGCCGCCATTGATCTCGAGACCGCCCAGGAAGTTATGCTGGACTCAAGACTGCTCAAGGAAAGAGCAGCGCGCAACATCAGGAAAAAGAAGCCCTGCATCACCTTCTTGCTGGGGCAGGACGAAATGGCCCTTCCCATTGATTCTGTTCATGAAATCGGCTACCTGCCGCCGGTGACCCCTCTGCCGAATATTCCACCCTGGATCAGAGGGATTGTGCAGATCCGGGGGGAAATCATGTCGGTGGTTGATTGCAGTCTACTCTTCGGCATCAGGGAGGCCAGCCACCTTCTGCGGCCATCCTATATCCTTTTTGCCAACAAGGATCTCAGATTCTGTCTGATGGCCGACAGAATCACCGGGGTCGTCAACGTCGATGAACAGCAGAGCCCGCTGCAGCCCTTTTCCACTGAATATGGCGAACATCTCTTAAGGTTGTCATCGCTTTTCAAAGGGGTGTACCTGGTGGATAAACGCAAGGTCTATATCTTGGATGACGACAAGATGGGTTCATCGTCGCTGATTGTGACATGGCAATAATCATGGCGTGCCGGACGCAAACCGTTGCACCGGGAGCAAGGGAATGACTCAGTACAGGAACGATTTTCTGGCGGGATACGTCGAGGAGGTGCAGACCTATATCCCGACCATGCGAACCGCCATCGGGGAGTTGCGGGTGGATCCGCACCAGCCGGCCGCCCAAGAAGAGTTGCACCGGCTGGCGCACATTATCCGGGGCGCATCCGCCATGGTTGGCATCGACGACCTCAGCAAGATTGCCGGCCGTATGGAGGAGACCATGGAACAGGTCTTGGAGGGTCGGCAGGAGCTGGCCGCAGAGGCTCTGAACACCATGGAGGCAATCGTGGCACGGATCGAGAGCTGCTGTCAAGGCCTCAAGCAGGGGGTTGCGAAGAACGGGGCCCAGTTGACTGAGCCTGCTGGCGAGGAGGACTTGGATCAGGGCGTCAGTGCCGAGACGATGGTTGAACAGCCCCTTGCCTTGGCCGGATTTGCAGGTTTTGAGCCCAATGACGAACTGATGGCCGAATTTCAGGCCGAGAGCGAGGAACACCTGCAAGTCTTGCGTGCCGCGGTCCAGGTTCTGGCAAGACAGGTCACCTCCACCATGCCGATCAGAGGTGATCTGCGGGAGACTGTGCATCAGATCCGGCACTCGGTGCATAACATCAAAGGTGCGGCCAGCGTCATCGACCTGACCGATCTGGCAGCCTATGCCCACCTGGTGGAGGATGTGCTTGACTGGCTGTGCGAGACCGCAGCCAGCATGGAACAACGGATGGTACCGCTTCTGGCCGAGGCCTTGGATCTGCTGGCGACCTTGATCCTCACCCCGGCCCTTTTCGATGAGCAGCAGGCGCAGGCGGTGTTGGTCGATCTGCTGGCCTGCATGACGACAGGGGCGCCGCTTGCGGCGCCAAACAAGGACCACGAGGAGATGGATGCGCTGAGCGAGGCGGTGCTCGATGCCCTCGAGTCCTCTGAAAGTCCCGCGGGCGCCCCGGCAGGCGCCGGGTCAATGTCGGACTCGCTTTTCAGTGACGAGGAAAAACAGCTCCTGCACGAGGGTTTTTTGGAAGAGGCGGAAGAGCATCTCCAGCAGTTAAATGCCTCGATGCAGTTGTTGGCCGTCGAAATCGACAAGCGGGTCATCCTTGATGCCGGGCAGAAGGAAGAGGTCCGCAAGATCAGAAGGGCGGTGCATACCATTAAGGGCGCGTCGGCGGTCATCGGCTTGGGCGACATCTCAGCTTATGCCCATGGAGTCGAAGATTTTCTGGACTGGCTCTATGCGGGTCCCAGCCATCTTGACCCGCAAATGGTGGAGACCATGATCCGTGCCATGGATTGCCTGGCCCTGTTGGTGGAATCACCCCAATCGGTCACTCGGGACAGGCAGGCTGATCTGCTCAAGCGTCTGCTGGCGATTTCCCGGGAAGAAAAACCCGATGAGCCCTTGGCCGAGGAGGAACCGCCCGAGGTCTTGGCCGCCACAGATGCGTCCTTCTTGGCCAGTAGCGCCGATCAGGAGCCTGATCCGGCCACGATTGTGCAAGCGGCAGCATCCGAAGTGGGCCGGACCGTCCGTATCAATCAGGGCCAGCTCGATCTCCTGATGAACCTGGCCAATGAGCTGTTGGTGGGAATCAGCGGTTTTGACCGGAACATGGGCTTGTTCAATAAAGCGCTGGGCGAGATGGAATTGACTTCCCAGAGGCTGAAAGACATTGCCCTGGAATTGGAAACCAAGTTCGAGGTCAAGGCCCTGGATCGATTGTCCCGCCATTTTGTCCAGATCGACAAGGCAGTGGCCGGTCTCAAGGCCAGTCAGAGCTTTTCCGAATTCGATGCCTTGGAACTGGATCGATACACCCAGTTGAACCTGATCATCCGTTCCCTTAACGAGTCGGCGATCGACGTTGCCGCCATTCACACCAACCTAGATGGCGTCTACCGAGGTATCGGTGGTGATATCAGCCGCCAGTACCGGGTGATTCGCGAGTTGCAGGTCCAGACGATGCGGATCCGTTTGAGTCCGATGTCGACCCTGACGTTGCGGCTGAGCCGCACCATGCGTGACGTGGCATCCCGGTTGGGTAAACAGGTTCGCCTGGTGGTCGAGGGCGAACGGGTTGAGCTCGACCGTATGGTCTGGGAGAAATTGGCTGACCCGCTCATGCACCTGGCACGCAATGCCATCCATCACGGGATCGAGTCGCCTTCAGAGCGGCAGGCCATTGGCAAGCCGGAGATGGCCACCATCACCCTATCCGGCCGGAGGGAGGGCAATAACCTCGTCATCCGCTTCAGCGACGACGGGCGTGGATTGGATTTCACCGCCATCCGGGAGAAGGGACGCCGGTTCGGATTGGGAGATAGCGTTGACCAAATGGATGAGGAACAACTCACCGAGCTTATTTTTTATCCAGGGTTCAGCACCAAGACCATCAGCGAGATCTCGGGCCGCGGGATAGGCATGGATGTGGTCCGGGCCAATCTCAAGGAGCTGCAGGGATCGGTCGCTGTGGAGACCCAAACCGGTGCGGGAACGACCTTTATCCTGCGTGTGCCTCCCACCTTAGGGGTTGCCCGGGCTCTGCTGGTCAAGGTCGGCGAGGTGACCTATGGTATTGCCTTAAACGACATCAAAGATATCCATCGTCTGGGACAAGGGAGCATTTCCCTGGCGGAAAGGAGCTGCCGCATCGCCGACGAGACCGTCCCCTGGTATTCACTGACAGCTTTGCTCGGCGCGGCCAGGCCTGAGCAGGACGAGGACCACTCGCTGGTGCTCAATATGTTGGCTGGCGGCCGGACCATCGCCCTTTCCATTCCCCAGATCATCGGCCAGAAAGAAATCGTCATCAAGGGACTTGGCACCCACCTGCGCTCGGTGGCTGGCGTATCCGGGGCCGCGGTCATGGGGGATGGCAGCATAGTACCGGTATTGGATATCCCCGATCTGGCCCATGCCGCATCCCGCCCGCAGCGCAGAGACGCAGCCCCCCTCAAGCTGGAAATCCCCCATGCCTTCACGGTGATGATTGTCGATGATTCCATCTCCATCCGCCGCGTCATGAGCCGGTTGGTGAGCGCCCACGGCTGGGCTCCGGCCGAGGCCAAGGACGGATTGGATGCGGTGGAGCAATTGGAGATGATGGCGGTCCGGCCTGATTGCATTGTCCTGGATGTCGAAATGCCGCGGATGAACGGCTTCGAATTTTTGGCGAAACTGCCCAATATCCCCGGTGGCAAGGATATCCCGGTGGTGATGCTCACCTCACGGACATCCACCAAACATCAGGAAAGGGCCATGCAATTGGGCGCCCGGGCTTTTTTGAACAAGCCGTGCAAGGATGAGGAGTTGGTCGAAACCGTACGCAGGCTGACAGGCCTGAACAACATCCCGGAGACCGAGACCGGGCGGAGGACGGTGCGATGAAGGCCTTGTATCTAGCCCAGATAGACCGACAACTGTTCGCGGTCGACAAGGAGCGCGTGATTGGCGTCAGCTCGTGCAACAGCGGCTTTTTCAAGCCGATCGAGGAAGGGGGCCGGCGGTATCTGCCCCTGCCCTATGGCAATCGGGCGATGATTTGTGACGTGCAGTCCTTGGTGACCGGACCTGGCGGGCAAGCGCCTGCCCGGCAGGGAGGCCATTATTTGATCGTGGCCGCGGATGAAGAGCTCATGGCCCTGGCCATGACTGGCAAGGGCAGGATCGTCACCGCGGATGTCGCTGCGGCAAGGCCGCTGCCGCCTGCCTTTACCGGACCGTCGCGGATGCTCGTTCCTGGCGTGCTCGTCAACGGCCTTGATCTGATTTTGTTGCTCGATTTGCAAGCGGTGCTGGAAACAACGGTGGATCGGCAAGTCGAATGCCGGACAGAGGAGAAAAGGTGAGGGGCATGAAAAACGAACAGCAGCGGACCGGGCTCCGCAGTTTCCTCCTCCCTTTGTCGGTCAAAGATGGGCTTAAGAATTTCGTTTGCCTGTTCACCCAAAGTCAAGTGGTCGAGATCCTCGCGCCCCGGTTCGTGTCACAAATACCCGGTAGTCCCAGCTATCTCGCTGGGGTTTTGTTGTACCACGGCAGTCTGTTGCCGGTCATCGACCTCGATCTGTTGTGCAGGCAACAATTGGCGCCGAGGGTCCGCTACCGGCAATTGGTGGTGGTCCGCACCGGCGTGGCTGATCCGGAAACCGGGGCGCCCTTGAAGGCGGTGGTGGCCGCCAAGGATAGGGTCCGGATTGCCACGATACTCGGCACGGATCTGGAGGAGTCGTTTGCCCAACTAAAAGCTCCGCTGGCGCTGAGCGAATCAAATCTGGTGCGGGGCTGTTTTCAGCATGAAGACGATGCGGTTACCTTGTTCGATCTCGGGCCGGTGGTGCAGGGTATTTATGCAGCCACCTGATGGGGCATGACGGCCATGGTGGTGCAAGGTATTTTTGATCGCCGGATTCCATCGCCCAGGAAAGTTTTCATACCTGGATGGCCCAGTTTGGCCACTCAGGTCTTTATTGTCAGCGCTTGATTCATCCGAGCATGTAGATCAGGTTCGGCCGGTGGGTTGGGCAGGGATAAGTGCCGGAGCCGCATCCATGCTGACCGAGGGACTGGGTCAGTCAGCCATTGATTGCCTTGGTCGGGTCTTGACGCGGGCAGGTGGGGAATACGAAGGCATTTGCAACTATGTTGTGAGATGTTGGCTAAGCTCAAGCATCATCGCAACGACAACAGGAGAACGACATGGCACTGGATCCAATCATTAAGAAAAATTGGATTGAGATTCAAAAGAAAAACACCGTACCGGTGAATGCCATCGGTATGAAGATCAATCCCAAGGATGAGCGAACATTGAAAGTCTGGAA
>WRKE01000217.1 GCA_009778235.1 Pseudomonadota bacterium | reverse complement strand
TCGATCCGCTCCGGTTCGACATCGAACAGCCAGCGGGCCTCGATCACCTCCAGGCCTTTGTTCATCAGGGTCGCCGAGTCGATGGAAATTTTACGTCCCATGTTCCAGTTGGGATGGGCCAGGGCCTGATCGGGGACCGCGGCCTTGAGCGCCTGGCTGTCCCAGGTGCGAAAAGGGCCGCCGGAAGCGGTGAGGATTATCTTGGCCACATCCTCCCGCCGCCCGGCCTCCAGAGCCTGAAAGATGGCGCTGTGCTCCGAATCAATGGGCAAGAGGCGCACCTTATGCGCGCGGACCGCATCCATGATCAGCCGGCCGGCCATCACCAGGGTCTCCTTGTTGGCCAAGCCGAGATCCTTGCCGGCCTTGATGGCCGCCAGGGCCGGCAGCAGCCCCACTGAACCGACCACTGCGGAAACGACCATCTCCGCCGATGCCAGGGAAGCGATCTGGCAGTTCCCCTCGGTGCCGGTGACTATCCGGGAATGGTAGTGGACAGGAAGCAGGGCGGCGAGGGCACTGGCCGCGTCCGGGGTGGCGATCGAAATGCATTCCGGCGCAAATTCCCTCACCTGGGCGGCCAGCAATTTGACATTTCGCCCGGCCGAGAGGCCAACGACCTTAAATTGATCGGGAAACTGCCGCACCACAGCCAAGACGTTGCGGCCGATGGAACCGGTGGAACCGAGCAGGGCCAGGGCCTTCATCACACCATCCCGAAATAGAGCAGGTAATAGAGCACCGGCGCGGTGAGCAGGAGGCTGTCAAGGCGGTCCAGGAGGCCGCCGTGTCCCAAGAGAATGGTTCCTGAATCCTTGCACTCCACTGATCGTTTGATCATCGATTCGGTCAGGTCGCCGACAATTCCGATCATCACCAGGACCATTGCCACCACCAACAAGGTGCCCGGATGGGCCGGCCGCTGAAAGATCAGATTGAAGATCTCGGCGCTGACCACCCCGGAGGCCACGCCGCCCACGCCACCCGCCACCGTTTTTTTGGGGCTGATCAGGGGGAAGAGCTTGCGCTTGCCCAAGGCTCGGCCGGCATAATAGGCCCCGGTATCCGAGCCGGCGACGATCGCCACCAGCATGGTCAGCCAGAAGGCCCCTTGCGGATGGACTCGCAACAGCACCATATGGGCCAGGCATCCCGAGACATAGATACAGGCAAAACCGGCATAGCCGGCATACTCCAGCGAATCGTCCATGGCGCCGTAACCGTGGAGCGCCAGCACGGCCAGGCAGAGCAAACTGCACATCATCCCGGCCAGCACCACCTCACCATGTCCGGAAAGGGCGGCCAGGACAGGGCCTAAGCAGCAGGCGATCGTGGCCCATTGCCGCCAGCCCTGCAGGGTTGTCAGAGTCATGCGGAAAAATTCATGGAGCGCCAGCATGGCTCCCAACAGGATCACGGCCCAGAACAGGACAAAGGACCCCTGGAAAAGCAAGATGAGCCACCCTGCGGCCATGCAAATTCCGGGAATGACACGACTCATGCCTCTACTCTCCGGTCACCTGCGCCCCGGTCTGACCGAAGCGGCGCTGCCTGAGCAGGAAGGTTTGGATGGCATCCAGGAATTGCTGTTTCCTGAAATCGGGCCAACGGATTTCGGTAAAATACAGTTCGGCGTACGAGGCCTGCCACAAAAGAAAATTGGACAGCCGATGTTCGCCGCCGGTGCGGATGAGCAGATCCGGATCAGGTTGGCCGGCGGTGAAAAGATGGCCGCTGATCTCGGCCTCGGCCAGGGTGTTCCAGTCGAGGAGTCCTTGCTGGCATTTTCGCGCCAGCTCCCGGACCGCGCCCACCAGTTCGCATCGGCCGCCATAACTGAGCGCCAGGTTCAGGGTCATGCCCCGGCAGGAACTGGTCTCGGCAATGACCTGGCGCAGGACGGCGCGAACGTCTTCCGGCAGGCGATCCTGATCGCCCAGGCAGTGCAGCCGGACGTCATTGCGCACCATGGTACGCAGCTCCGATTGCAAATAGCTTTTCAACAGGGTCATCAAGCCACTGACTTCAAAGGTGGGCCGACCCCAGTTCTCGGTCGAAAAGGCATAGAGAGTCAGGACTTCGATCCCGATTTCGCGGGCCGTCTCCACGATCTCCCGCACCGAATCCACGCCCGCCTTGTGCCCGAACAATCGGGGGCGGTGCCGCTGCTCGGCCCAGCGCCCGTTACCATCCATGATGATGGCCACATGGCGCGGCACCGGGTTATGTTGCTCTGGCGCACCCACACTCACATGACCAGGGATCAAACCGCCATGACTTCTTTTTCTTTGCCGCCGGTGATCTCGTCGACCTGATTGATATAGCCGTCAGTCATCTTCTGCGCATCTTCCTGGAGCTTAAACATCTCATCCTCGGAGATAGCCTTATCTTTCTTCAGCTTCTTCAAGGACTCGTTGGTATCGCGCCGGACATTGCGAATGGCAACCTTGTACTCCTCGCCGATTTTTTTGACCTGCTTGACCAATTCCTTGCGGCGCTCCCCGGTAAGCGGCGGAATCATCAACCGGACGACATTGCCGTCGCTCTGCGGAGTGAGCCCCAGGCTGGAGGCCAGGATCGCCTTGTCGATGGCAGGCAACAACTGCGGATCCCACGGCTTGATGGCAATCATGTTATTTTCAGGAATAGTCAGGGTGCCAACTTGGTCCAAGGGCATCTGTGAACCATAGGCGTTCACCTTGATGCCATCAAGCAGGGACAGCGAGGCCCGTCCGGTTCTGATCTTCACCAGCTCCCGTTTCAGGGCATCAATGCTTGATGCCATTTTTTCCTTCAATTGATCGATGAGCTCGTTTGTCATAGCATCCTCGCTACAGCAGCTTGCTGTCTTGGAGAAGAGGTGCCCCGGAGTTTTTTTATTTTCGGACTCCGGCGGCAGCCTGCCGGGTGAGTTAATTGGAGATGAGCGTACCGACGTCTTCGCCCATGACCGCCTTGACGATGTTGCCGGGCTTGGTCATATCAAAGACGAAGATGGGCAAGTTGTTGTCACGGCCCAGAGAAATGCCCGCGGCGTCCATGATCTTGAGGTCGTCGCGCAGGACAGTGGAATACGTCAGGGTATGATACCTGACGGCATTGGCGTCTTTCTCGGGATCGCGGTCATACACCCCGTCGACCCTGGTGGCCTTCATGATCACGTCGGCTTTGATTTCCAGGGCGCGCAGCACAGCCGCCGTGTCGGTGGTGAAGTAGGGATTGCCGGTTCCGGCCGCAAAGATGACGATCCGTTTCCGCTCCAGATGCTCGATCGCCTTCAGCCGTTCATAGGTCTCGCACACGTTGAGCATGGTGATGGCAGACATCACCTTGGTCGGTATGCCCAGGCTTTCCAGTCCATCTTGAACCGCCAGCGAGTTCATCACCGTGCCCAGCATGCCCATGCTGTCGGCGGAACTCCGGTCCATGCCGCTGGCAGCCCCGGCCACGCCGCGAAAGATGTTTCCGGCCCCGATCACCAGGGCCAATTCGATTTTGAGATTGTGCAGGGCCTGGATCTCCTGGGACAGGAACTTGACCACCTCGGGACTGATCCCGTAGGCCTTTTCACCCATCAGCGCTTCACCGCTGATTTTCAAGAGCACGCGTTTAAATTTCATCTCACCGCCCCCTGCGACGTATCCGATTCCGGTACAGGGGCCAACACGCCCCTGTACCGCCATCAGGACCCGAAAATGCTGCTGTTATCCTATCTGAAACCGGGCGAATTTCTTGACTGAGATGTTCTCTCCCATCTTGGCGACCAGTTCGTTTAACAAGTCTTGAATGCTCAGATCGGGGTTCTTCACATATTTTTGTTCCATCAGACATACCTCGGCGAGATATTTTTCAATCTTGCCGGAGACCATCTTGTCGATGATCTGCTGGGGCTTGCCGGACTCGAGCGCCTGGTTGACGAAAATATCCCTTTCCCGTTGCAGGATGTCGGCGGGCACTTCTTCCCGGGTGACGGCAACCGGGTTGGTGGCAGCGACATGCATGGCGATATTCTTGGCAAACGCCTTGAAATCATCTGTTTTGGCGACAAAATCCGTCTCGCAGCCAACTTCCACCATCACGCCCAATTTGCCGCCGGCGTGGATGTAGCTTTCAACCACCCCTTCCTTGGTTTCCCGGCCAGCACGTTTGGCGGCGACCGCCAACCCCTTCTGCCGCAACAAATCGACCGCCTTCTCCATGTCCCCTGCGGTTTCGGTCAATGCCTTTTTACAATCCATCATGCCCGCATTGGTCTTGTCACGCAGCTCTTTCACCATTTGACTTGTAATCGTCACGTCCTTTCTCCTTATCCCAAAACTAATTTTCTGCAAAATTCCGGCATGGACTCAGTCATGCGCAAGAGAATCGGCCAGAAAACCTCCTGGCCAATTCTCCTCTATTTGCACTATGGCAAGGCGTCAGCGTTTGCTCACTCTTCCTCATCCATTTTCGCTGCCAATTCTTCGTCAACGCCGGTGGCCATGGCGGCCTCAAGCTCATCGACATTGGCCTCGGCCTCTTCACCCCGTCGTGTCTTCCCCTCCAAGACAGCCTGCGCCATCATCGAGGTGATCAGCTTGATGGCCCGAATCGCGTCGTCGTTGCCGGGAATGACGAAGTCCACTCCGTCCGGGTCGCAGTTGGTATCGGTCAGGGCAATCACCGGAATGCCGAGCTTATTGGCCTCTCCCACCGCGATGTCTTCCTTTTTCGGATCAATGACGAAAAGCACGTCGGGCAGGCTACGCATATTCTTGATGCCACCGATGTTACGATCAAGTTTGACCCGCTCCTTTTCCATCTGCAACACTTCCTTCTTGGGGAAGCGGTTAATCGACCCGTCCGCCTGCATGGCTTCAATTTTCTTGAGGCGATCA
Source organism: Pseudomonadota bacterium (assembly GCA_009778235.1). GTDB lineage: Bacteria > Desulfobacterota > Desulfobulbia > Desulfobulbales > Desulfobulbaceae > Desulfobulbus. Next base: position 2,214 of record WRKE01000217.1, on the reverse strand, counting down.
ACCGAATGACGGATCGTCTGGAAATTGGTCAGCATACCGCCCAGCCAGCGGTGGTTGATGAAGAACATCCCGCAGCGCGAGGCTTCTTCCTGGATGATGGCCTGTCCCTGCCGCTTGGTGCAGACAAAGAGCACTGAACCATTGTTGGTGACTGCATCCACCATGGCCCCGTATGCCTTTCTGAACAATTTCATGGTGATATCGAGATTGACAATATAAATGCCATTCCGCGGTCCGTAGATGTAGGGTTTCATCTTCGGGTTCCACCGTCTGGTTTGGTGTCCGAAATGAAGTCCGGCCTCAAGCATTTGCCTCATGGTAACCATTGTCATAATCGCTCCTCTATTTTGGTTATTCCTCCATCCCTTTGCCAATCCCATCCCATGAGACGGGACACCATAGGCGATTTGGGGATGTGTGTGATGCGCCGGCAACCTTAAGTGTGCCAGCACCTGTGAAATAAACATTCTTTTTTATCATGATGAATCATGAATTTCAAGAGTGTCCTGCTGCTTGCTGTCTCTGCTGGCCACGAAAACCACTGCCGGCTGAGCGGATCAATTATCCGCGGCCGGCCAGAATGGCTTTTAACCAATCAAAACCAAATCGTAGCAAGGCGCCATCATCCTTCTTGATGCGGCGTTTGTCCTCCTTGGATAGCCTAAGACGTGACAAAAGATCATGGTCAGCCACATAGGAACGGAAATCGTCGATATTGTAACAAACCATGAACGCCAGTTGCTGGTATGGTCCGGCCACCCCTTCTCCGGCCCAGGGGTTGGTGGCAAAAAGCGCATCAACCGAAGCCCAGAGGTCATTGTATTGATTGAATTCATCAAGCAACTGGTCCCGTTCCCATTGCTTGGTGGAATAGCGGCGCTCTTCAAAATGCCCCTGGCAATAAGGGTGATGGGTAAGAAAGTAATGGATGCGAAGCGGCTGATTGTTGCCGGGACACTCCACCCCGCGCTCAAGCGGGTAGGTACGGCAGGCGGAAGGGCGATGCGCGTACACGCTGCAGCCCGCTTCGGTTAGAAAAGGGCATGGGCGGCGCTCATCTTCTGCCATCTTCAATTGCAATCCGGGGAAAAAAGGGTGGCTGCCGGCGCAAATCCGGGTATGGGCACGGAGGAATTCTGCCGAAGTTAGGTGCAGATGGTTTTTCAGGACAAGGACATCATAGGGGAACAGGAGCAGGTCAACGTTGCGGCAACAACTCCGAAAGCAGGAGACCCCGGCATGGCAATTGAACTGAAATGTTCCGTCCGAGATCAATGTGCGGTCTGATAGCACAAGGTGGTCAAAATCCATTGCGATTCATGCACAGATAAAAAAAAGCTGGCACGAATGATTCGTGCCAGCTCCAATTGCGAGTAACTGACTGCACGCTTATTGCGTCTGTTCAGCTTTAGCGCTCCCAGGGGTTTCCTTGTAGTCAACCAACTCGAGAATCGCCATGGGCGCGGCGTCGCCCAGCCGCGTACCGGTGCGGATAATGCGGGTATATCCTCCCTGGCGCTCGGCATATTGGCTGCTCAACTGATCAAAAAGTTTGGCGACAATGGACTTTGAACGAATATAGGCCAGTGCTTGCCGCCGCGCATGCAAATCACCCTTCTTGCCAAGCGTAATCATTTGCTCAGCTACACGTCGAGCTTCCTTCGCCTTCGCAACAGTGGTCACAATCCGCTCTTGATCCAAAAGCGAAGTGACCATATTCCTCAACATGGCATCACGATGCGATGAAGTACGGCCAAGCCTACGGCCAGCTTTTCTATGTCTCATGGTCTATCCTTTCGTCGTTAGCAAAAATTATCCCGGGCGAAAAAGAAACGATTATTCTTCAGGCCTATCCTCTCTTTTTTCAGGTAGCACCCAACCGTCGTACTTCATTCCCAAGGTCAAATTATGTTCCGCAAGCAGCGCTTTGATCTCATTCAAAGACTTGCGCCCAAAATTTTTGGTCTTGAGCATCTCGGCATCGGTCTTGGTGACCAATTGGCCAATATACTGGATCTGGGCATTCTTCAAGCAGTTGGCGGATCGAACCGACAGTTCAAGATCCTCAACGTTTTTATCCAGAAAAGGCGGATAGGCCTTGCCGTCATCGTCTCCATCCGCATTATCAGGAGCCTTAGCGATTTTCTCATTAAAATTAATGAAAATCGTCATTTGTTCCTTCAGAATTTTGGCCGCATAGGCCAAGGCATTCTG
>WRKE01000216.1 GCA_009778235.1 Pseudomonadota bacterium | reverse complement strand
TCAAGATGATCTGCCCCTCCCACGGCATGGTCTGGCGCCACAATCCTGCGGAGATCATCGGGCATTACCAGCGCTACGCCGGATACAGCAAGGGGCCGGCCGAACGCGAGGTGACCGTGGTCTGGAGCTCCATGTACGGCAATACCAAACAGATGCTGGACCTGGTGATCGAAACCTTGCGCCGGCGGGGGATCCCGGCGCACCTCTTCCAGGTGCCCGGTGACGAGGTCGGCTACATCCTGGCCAGCGCCTGGAAGTCCGCCGGCCTGATCTTCGGCATGCCCACCTACGAATACAAGATGTTTCCGCCCATGGCCCATGTGATCGAGGAATTGATGGTCAAGAAGGTGACCAATAAGAAAGTATTCCGTTTCGGCTCCTTCGGCTGGTCGGGCGGCGCCCAGAAGGATTTCGAGACCAGGACCGAAAAGGCCGGTTGGGACCGCCTGGGCTGCTGCGAATGGCAGGGTGCGCCCACCGAGGCGGACAAGGCGGCCATGCGGCAGGCCCTGGAAGCCTATTGCGACGCCCTGATCGCCTTTACCCAATAGCCCCAAAGACCTCCAAACACGGCCGGCCCCTTGCAGACGGCGAGTGGCCCGGCGCGAAACAGGAGTGCAATATACCTGGCGGCTGACACCCAGTGATTGTGCCGGTGGCGAGAGCCAGGTAAAGGAGAACTGTCATGCGCCACGCCCTGCGCCGCGAAGACCGGCGGATTTCCCCTGAAGAAGCCCGCGAGTTGTTTGCGGGCGGTGAATATCTTTTCATGGCCACCGTGGGCCAGGACGGCCGCCCCTACGGGGTGCCCTTATCCTATGCGCTCATCAACAATGTTGTGTACATCCACTGTGCAAGCAACGGACGCAAACTGGACAATCTTGCGGCCTGCCCCTGGGTCTGTCTGAACGTGGTCGGCCCCACCCAGCCCGTCTATGACGGCAGCTTTTCCACCTACTACGAAAGCGCAATCATTGAAGGTCAGGCCAGACTCGTGACCGATGAGGAAGAGAAAAACCGCGCCCTGCTGGCATTGGCTAACAAATACCTGCCGGAGCATATGGACAAGGCAGAAAAAGACATTGCCCGTTCCTGGCAGCGCACCCTGGTCTATGGCGTTACCATCGATAGCATCAGCGGCAAGGCAAAGCGGAAAAAACCGGTCATCAATGACGAATGACACCAATTTATATTTTTAATGCAGTGTGTGCTCCGTCTTTTTCAGCCGGTGGAGCACTCACTTCAAGGTATTCCATACGACAAACCATCCCATTTCAACCACTCTCCTCTTTTTCAGCGGCCTTTCTCCGCCCCGATGCCTTCATGCACCCCATTGCTCTGGCATATGAATTGCAAAATCTCATGTTAAATATCACATTGACCTTGTATTTGAATACAAAAACGTAAAAACGATGCCGGACTTTGCTGTAGGTAAAAACAACTAAAAAGGCATTCACGAATAATCCCCTTACTCTGCGAATACATTGAAAGGATCTGTGTTCTATGACAACAGGACATAACCAGACGCGGGAAAATCTTGCAGATGCTCTTCCGCGAAAAACTAGAAGACGTTGGTTTTTAGTGTTGCTCGCACTCTTCGTGGTGGCCGCCGGGCTGTATGGCGTCAAACACATCCTGTCCCCGTCTCCCGGTCAGCAACATGCAAAGGACAAAGGGGCAGGACATGCGACCCCGGTGGTCGCGGTTGCCGCGACAACAAAGGATCTTGAGGTGTATCTCTCCGGGCTTGGCAACGTGGTCCCACTCAACGCTGTTACGGTGAGGAGCCGGGTTGACGGTGAGTTGATGGCGGTCAAATTCAAGGAGGGGCAGATGGTTGCCAAAGATGATCTGCTCGCCGAGATTGATCCCCGCCCTTTCCAAGTGCAGCTAGCGCAAGCCGAGGGGCAGTTGATCCGTGATCAAGAGATCCTCAATAACGCCCGGGTCGACCTGTCGCGTTACAAACAGCTCTGGGGACAGGACTCCATTCCCAAGCAGCAGTACGACACCCAGGCATCCCTGGTGAATCAGTATCAGGGGGTTGTGAAACTTGACCAGGGCCTGGTCGACAGCGCCAAGCTCCAGCTTGTTTATTGCCGGATCACCGCGCCGATCAGCGGCAGAGTCGGGCTCCGTCAAATCGACCCAGGCAATATCATCCATGTCACTGATCAGGCCGGGTTGGTTTTAATTACCCAATTGCAGCCCATTTCAGTGGGTTTTACCCTTCCTGAAGATACGCTTCCCCAGCTCCAGGCGCGGCTGCACGAGAACAAACAGTTACCCGTCGATGTCTATGACCGGGCCCGGCAGCAAAAGCTTGCGCACGGGGTGCTGGTGACCATTGACAACCAGATTGACCAGGCCACCGGTACGATCAAGCTCAAGGCTATTTTCGCCAACGAGAAGAACGAGCTGTTTCCCAACCAGTTCGTCAATGCCAATTTGTTGCTGGAAACCCTGCCCAATACGCTCGTGATTCCGGCCGCAGCCCTGCAGCGTGGCGCCCAGGGGACCTTTGTCTATTTGGTCAACGCCGATCAGACCGTTGCGGTACGGCCTGTGAGCGCCGGAGTGACCCATGAGGGCAATGTTGCGATCCTCAATGGGCTGGCAGCGGGTGATCTGGTCGTGGTCGACGGTGCCGAGCGGTTGCGGGAGGGCAGCAAAATTGAGGTCAAGGAACCCGCCCATGAGCGGACTGGCGCCGATGCGAACGGACAACAAGCGGCGGCAAATAAGCATCACCCGCCAGAATCCGCCCAACAGGCGAAGCAATGAATCTGTCACGGCTGTTCATCCTCCGCCCAGTGGCGACGACCTTGCTGATGGTCGCCACCATCTTGGTTGGAGCGATCGCCTATCGGCAATTGCCGGTGTCGGCCTTGCCCCAGGTCGATTATCCGACCATCCAGGTGCGGACCTTTTATCCCGGTGCCAGCCCGGATGTGGTCGCCACCTCCATTACCGCGCCTTTGGAGCGTCAGTTCGGCCAGATGCCTGGACTGAACCAAATGATTTCCAACAGTTCCAGCGGCTGTTCGGTGATCACCATGCAGTTCAGTCTCGATTTGAGCCTGGATGTCGCCGAACAACAGGTCCAGGCGGGCATCAACGGCGCCACCACCTTTTTGCCGACCGGACTTCCCAGCCCACCGGTCTACAGCAAGGTCAACCCGGCGGACACCCCCATCCTGACCCTGGCGCTCAGCTCGGACTCAATGCCGCTTCCCCAGATTGAGAGCCTGGCCGACACCCGTTTTGCCCAGAAAATTTCGCAACTGACCGGGGTGGGCTTGGTCAGTATCAGCGGTGGCCAGAGGCCAGCGGTCCGGGTTCACGCCAACCCGACAGCGCTGGCCGCCTATGGCCTGACCATGGAAGATTTGCGCACCGCCATCAGTGCCGCCAATGTCAACCAGGCGAAAGGCGGTTTCGATGGCCCGCGGCAGTCGTCCATTATCGGCGCCAACGACCAGCTTTATTCAAGCGACGATCTCAAACCCTTGATCATCGCCTACAAAAACGGCGCGCCTGTCTTCCTCACCGACGTGGCCGAGGCGATTGACGATACGGAAAATGTCAACCAGGCCGCATGGATGGATACCAAGCCCGCGGTCATTGTCAACATCCAGCGTCAGCCCGGCGCCAATGTCATCGAAGTGGTGGATCAGATTAAAAAACTGATGCCTCAACTGCAGGCCTCCTTGCCGGCATCGGTTCAGGTGACGGTGCTGACGGATCGCACCACCACCATCCGCGCCTCTGTCCGGGATGTGCAGCATGAGATGCTCTTTGCGGTGGCCCTGGTCATCCTGGTCATTTTCCTCTTCCTCCGCAACATCCCGGCCACCACGATCCCCAGCGTGGCGGTGCCCCTGTCTTTAGTGGGTACGTTTGGAGTCATGTATCTGCTTGGTTACAGCCTCAACAACCTGACCTTGATGGCCTTGACCATCTCAACCGGGTTCGTGGTTGATGACGCCATTGTCATGATTGAAAACATCTCCCGCTATATCGAGGAGGGTGAGCCCCCGCTCGAAGCGGCGCTCAAAGGGGCGCAGCAGATCGGATTCACCATTTTATCGCTGACCGTCTCCCTGATCGCGGTGCTGATCCCCCTTCTGTTTATGGGGGACGTGGTCGGCCGCCTGTTCCGGGAATTCGCCGTGACCCTGGGGGTGACCATCCTGATTTCTGCCGTTGTTTCCCTGACGCTCACGCCCATGATGTGTGCCCGGCTCCTCAGGCATCAGCCCGAGGGGCGCCAAGGACGATTCTTTCACTCCTCGCAACAGGTATTTGATCGCATCATTGATGCGTATGGGAAGTCCTTGCGGGTCATCCTTCGGCACCGGACGGCAACGCTGATGGTCGCCGCCGCCACCCTGGTCCTGACCGCGGTACTGTGCCTCATGGTGCCCAAAGGCTTTTTCCCGGTGCAGGATACCGGAACGATTCAAGCTGTGACCGAAGCATCCCAGACCATATCCTTTCCCGCCATGGCCGGGCGCCAGCAGGAATTGGTCGAGGTGATCCTCAAAGATCCGGCCGTGGCCAGTCTCTCGTCGTTCATCGGCGTGGATGGCATCAATACCACGCTCAACAGTGGCCGGATCATGATCAATCTGAAGCCGCTCGCACAACGCAATGCCACGGTCAGCGAGGTCATCCGCCGTCTACAGCGGGAAACCGCCAAAGTTGCCGGCATCACTCTGTTCATGCAGCCAGTGCAGGACCTGACCGTCGATGCGCGGGTCAGCCGCACTCAGTATCAATATGTCCTTGAAGACCCCAATACCAGTGAATTGAAAACGCTCGCTCCCAAGATCATCACCGCGATGCAAGGGCTGCCCGAGCTGCAAGACGTCAGCAGCGACCAGCAGGAACAGGGACTGCGGGTCGAGCTGGTCGTCGATCGGGCCACCGCAGCCCGGTTTGGAATTACCTTCCAAAACATTGACGATGCCCTGTACGATGCCTTTGGCCAACGGCTTATCTCGACAATCTTTACCGAAACCAATCAATACAGAATTGTCCTGTCGGTGAAACAAGATTTTAAAAATGGGCCGGATGCGCTCAACTCGGTGTACCTGCGTAGCGGTACAACCGGCGGCATGGTGCCGCTCAACACCATTGCCAGCATGACCGAATCAAACGGCCCGCTGCTCATCAACCGCCAGGGGCAGTTCCCGGCGGTCACCGCCTCGTTTAACTTGGCGCCCGCGGTCTCGCTGGGTCATGCGGTCACCGCCATTGAAGAGGCCATGGACAAACTCGGGCTGCCGGCCAGCATCAAGGGAACCTTTCAAGGATCAGCCCAAGCCTTCAAGGCCTCCCTCACCAATGAACCCCTGTTGATCCTGGCCGCCCTGATCACCGTCTACATTGTGCTGGGAGTCCTGTACGAGAGCTACATCCATCCCATCACCATCCTGTCCACCCTGCCGTCAGCGGGTGTCGGTGCGGTGCTCGCCTTGATGCTCTTCGGGATCGATTTGAATATCATCGCTATTATCGGCATCATCTTGCTGATTGGCATCGTCAAGAAGAACGGCATCATGATGGTTGATTTTGCCATTGAGGCCGAGCGTAAGGAGGGCAAAAGCCCCGAAGAGGCAATCTATCATGCCTGTCTGCTCCGTTTCCGGCCCATTATGATGACGACCATGGCCGCACTTTTAGGGGCCTTGCCGCTGGCCATAGGGCAGGGCGTCGGTTCAGAGCTGCGCCGGCCGCTGGGCATCTCCATTATCGGCGGCCTGATTTTCAGCCAGATCCTGACGCTTTACACCACCCCGGTCATCTATCTCTGGTTTGACCAGTTGGCCCACAAGTGGAGAAGACAGACCAATGAAGCCCCTGGCTCTCTCTGCGAGGCGGGCGGCCAGGATGGGTTCAAGGGATGAGGGAAGAGCGGCTGGATGGCCGGGGGACGGACCTCAAGGCATGACGTTGCCCGAACAAAGCCAAGTCCTTTCCGTTGGTTCGGGAAAGTGCAACAAGTGGCCGGCAGGGCCGGAAAGTCTGGCATCAGCCGAGAGCAAAACAGGGATGCCCCACAACGAAAGATTCTTCTTTCGGCAAGGCCGGGGAAAGCGGCACCCATGACCAGGCATCAGAAGATGATGACGCTCCTGACGAGAGTTGCGAGCCGCCAGCGGTGTGTTCCTGAGACTATGCAAGCACGATGAATATCTCCGCACCGTTCATACAGCGCCCCTGCGCGACAACCCTGCTGACCATTGGTTTGGTGCTGGCCGGGATCGTCGCCTATCTCTTATTGCCGGTATCACCGTTGCCGCAGGTGGATTTTCCCACCATTTCCGTCCAGGCCTCTTTGCCGGGCGCCGACCCGGAAACCATGTCCACCTCGGTGGCAGCCCCTTTGGAACGGCAATTCGGCCGCATCGCCGGGGTCACCGAAATGACCTCAACGAGCAACCGCGGGTCCACCAGCATTGTCCTGCAGTTCGACCTCTCCCGCAATATCGACGGAGCGGCCCGTGACGTCCAGGCCGCCATCAATGCGGCCCGGGGCGATCTTCCCTCCAATTTGCCGAACAATCCAACCTATCGCAAGGTCAATCCCTCTGACTCGCCGATCATGATCCTGGGGTTGACCTCAGAGACCATGAGCAAGCCGCAGATGTACGATGCGGCCTCATCGATCCTGCAGCAAAAACTCTCGCAGCTCAAAGGAGTTGGCCAGGTTTTTGTCGGTGGGAGCTCGCTGCCGGCGGTGCGGGTGGAACTCAACCCTCTGGCCCTCAACCGCTATGGCGTCAGTTTGGAATCGGTCCGCGCCACCCTGGCGGCTACCAACGTCAACCGGCCCAAGGGGGAAGTCGCGAACCAGGACAACACCTGGGAAATTCACGCTAACGATCAACTGCGCACGGCCAAGGACTATCTGCCTCTGGTTATCTCCTACAACGCCGGGGCAGCCCTTCGCCTCGCTGATATCGCCAGGGTCGAGGATTCCGTGGAGGATCTGCGCTCGACCGGGCTGGTCAACGGCA
>WRKE01000215.1 GCA_009778235.1 Pseudomonadota bacterium | reverse complement strand
AGGTCCAGCACGATGAGAAAGGAAAAGAGCAGGGAAAGGAGAAAGGCCGAGGTGGTGGAGGCGATCTTGCCGCCGATATTGCCGAGGGCGCCGAACACATGGCTGACGTTCTGCGTTCCGCCTGGTGTTCCTCCGGCGTCGCCCATGCGCAGTAATTGCTGCAGCATGGAGGCGGTGGGCGAATGTTTCAAGCTCTTTTTTTCTCCCCCCTCCGGTGGGGGCATCTGCTCATGATTGGCGGCAAATTCCGGGAAAAATTCAATTAAAATCGGATAGCGCTTGCCCAGGGAAAACAACTCCTGATCGACCCGGCCGAGGTAGGTGGTGAATTGGCTGGCAAAGACCTCGGTCTGTACTTTTACCTTGGGGACCAGGAAAATACCGGCCGAGGTCAGGACGCCGAGGATCAGCAGGGCAACGAGCACGACCCGCACGATCCGGTTCTTGATCCGGGGTTTGAGGCGGCTGACACTGCGGGCCTGGATATAGGCAAAGACAAAGGTGAGAAACAGCAGGAGAAAAAAGGAACGCAGCAGGTAGATGACCCCGAAGAACATTCCCCAGACCACAACCGTGGCTACATGAGGGAATATCCGATCCCAGGGGTGGGGCAGAAAGTGGAAGAGGTTGTCTTCGTGGCTCATGGACGAAAAAAGGGCAGGGCCGCTGCGGTTAAAGGGGCAAAGGTCATCCTTTGCGCCAGAAAACAACAAAAAAGAATCCCGGGAAAACCGTTACCATGCCCCATGCCTGCTCCACGCCCGGGACGACCTGTGAAATTGATATGTTAATGGCGCTGGCCTGCTCTGTCCATTCAGATTTTTTCCAGCGCGGTCTTTCGGGCGCGGCTGAGATCTATTCCTCCGTATTTCTTCAGCATGTTGTAGTAGACTGTGTCCGGGACATATTCGCGGAGCACCTGCTCCCAATCGTCTGAACCCACCAGCCCCTTGACCAGGCTGGAACTCACCTCCACCAGGTGGCGGGGTGACATCATGAACAGGGTCTGGATGGCATCGGTCATGTTGCCGTTGACGTACCGCATGCCGCGTTCGTAGGTGTAATCCCTTTCGTTGCGGATGCCGCGTAGCATATAATTAGCCCCGATTGACTCGGCAAATTTGACCAGGAATTTGTTTTCGAAGTGGACCACTTCGATATTGTCAAAACGAACGCACAGCTCTTCCAGCATCTCCAGGCGCTCGTCCAAGGTAAAGCAGTATGTCTTCTGCGAGTTCTGGCCGATCGCCACATAGAATTTGGTAAACAGGCGCGCGCCTTGTCCGATGATCCACAGATGGCCGTTGGTCGGAGGATCAAAACTGCCGGCATAGATTCCTATCATTGTCATTCCTGTTGCCTGCGCTGCGGACCATGGCCTGCCGGGCAATGTCCTTGGTGGCCCTCCGGCTACGGAAGGGAGGTTCGCTTTTTTTGTTTTGGGGGCGGGGCATCGTCACCCGAACGAAGACAACAAAAGGCCGGGCTGCATGCCAGAAGGTGTTCAGCTATAGCAAACCGGACTGTTGGCCGTCAATATTTTTCGTAATTCCGGCAAAAAACGCATAAAAAGACGGCTGCTGTCGGCAAAAAGATGAGGCGCGGCTTGATACGGTGCGGTCGAGCTTTTGGCTGTAGATCAAGGGTATAGGTCATGGCGCACGAAGCGAGGCCATCCAGGCGCACCGTGCTCAGATTGCGGAGCTGGCACCGGGTGGAGCAAATGTGTCGCACATGTCCTTCGCCGCCGCTCACACCTGTCGGGTTTCGTCATCTCTCCCATATCTGGTGCGGTTTTCTCGTCTATTCTTTGTCCTGGTTATCCGTCTCGTCGGTTGACGAACCGATACCGGGCAGATCCATGGGAGAGGGCTGCGGTTTTTTTACCGTGCCGGTGATGTCGGTCACTTTGCGGACCGTGCGGTTGGCCACCCGTTTTCCCCTGGCGGCGACACCCTTGATCAGCACCTCGTCAAGTTCGATCTCGACCGCGTTGTGCCTGGCCCGGCCAGAAGGGGCCAGGCTGGCCCGAATCCGCACCCCTTCTTTGCCCAGGTGCAGCAGGAGGATGGCCGAGCGCTTGTCCTGCGCAAACAATCGGTATTCTTTACCAATGATGAACTTGGGCATGGCGAACCGCTTGACATAGGCCAGGTTTTCCGGGCCGTGGCGGTAGACCAGGTTGAACACCAGATCGTTTTTCACCACCCCCAGCCAGTACAGATCCGGGCCGACGAACAGTTTGTCCGGCACGTTGATCACCTTGTAGAGGCCATCCTTGAAGATCAGCAGCAGCCGGTCGTACTCGGAGCAACAGCATTCCTGGTCGGCGGCCTGATCCTCGGCCTTGATCTTGTGGCCGAGAAAGCCGGATTCCCGATGATAGCCCACGGTGAGGTTGGAGAGGGCCGCGGCCCGGGCATCCACCTCGTCAAAGGTGCGCAGCTCGCTTTTGCGCGGAAATTGCTCGCCGTAGCGGGCGATCAGGTCGTCCAGGCAGCCGATGGTGAAACCGACCATGTCGGTCAGTTGTTGTTTGATCTGGGCGATCTGCTTTTCGATTTCTTTTAATTCCTTTTCCTGGCGGTTGAGGTCGTAGCGGGAGATGCGGCGGATCTTGATCTCCAACAGCCGCTCCACGTCCTCGCTGGTGATCTTGCGTTGCAGCTCCGCCGCAAAGGGCACCAGCGACTGGCGGATGGTGGAAATGACCGCCTTGTAGTTGATTTTCTCCTCGATCTCCTTGTACAGCCGCTGTTCGATGAAGATCTGCTCCAGCTTGCGCGCATGCCATTTCTCTTCCAGCCGGCCCAACTCGATGCGCAGTTCCTTTTCAAGGTTGTCCTTGAGCAGGTCTGTGTTACGCGCCAGCACCTCTTCCACGGTCCGTTGCCGGGGCAGATTGTCCTCGATGGTCACCAGATTGGGCGAGACGCTCAGCTCGCAGTCGGTGAAGGCGTAGAGGGCGTCGATGATCTCCTCGGCCAGGACGCCGCGCGCCAGCTTGATCTCCACCTCCACCTTTTCGGCGGTATAGTCGTTGATCGAGGCAATTTTTAGTTTGTTCGCCTTGGCCGCCTTCTCGATCGATTCGATCAGGTTCTGGGTGGTGAGGTTGTAGGGCAGCTCGGTAACGACGATGGTCTTGGGGTCAGGCTGCGAAAGCCTGGCCCGGCAGCGCAGACGGCCGTTGCCGTGGTCGTAGTCGGTGGCGTCGATGATGCCGCCCCTGGGAAAATCGGGGTAGAGGCTGAAGGTCTCGCCGCGCAGATAGGCGATCTGGGCGGTGAGCAGCTCGTTGAAGTTGTGCGGCATGATCTTGGTGGCCATGCCCACGGCAATGCCTTCGGCGCCGAGCAGGAGCAACAGCGGGATCTTGGCCGGCAACCGCACCGGTTCCTGCATGCGGCCGTCGTAGGAGTCGATGAACTCGGTCAGGTCGCGGTTGAACAGGGTTTCGCGGGCCAGCGGCGACAGGCGGCATTCGATGTAGCGGGGCGCCGAGGCCTGATCGCCGGTGAAGATGTTGCCGAAGTTGCCCTGGCGGTCGATGAGGTAGCCCTTGTTGGCCAGGTTGACCAGGGCGTCGAAGATCGACTGGTCGCCGTGCGGGTGGAGTTTCATGGTCTCGCCGACCACGTTGGCCACCTTGTGAAAACGGCCGTCGTCCATGTTGTGCAGGGTCTGGAGGATGCGCCGCTGCACTGGCTTGAGGCCGTCATCCACGTCGGGAATGGCCCGTTCGCGGATGACGTAGGCGGTGTAGTCGAGGAAATTGGCATCGAACAGACGATGCAGCTTGCCGCGGGGGGCTTCGGTCGTTTCGCTCATACCGGTCTCAAGCTCAGGTGGTCCATGATGTACTGTTTGCGTTCCGGCGTGTTCTTGCCCATGTAGAAACGCAGCACCCGGCTGACTTCGCTCAAGGAATCAAGCCGTACCTGTCTGATCCGCATGTCCGGGCCGATGAACTGCTTGAATTCGGGCGGCGAGATTTCTCCCAGCCCTTTGAAGCGGGTGGTCTCTATGGCGCGGTCGCCCTTGCCCTTGGCCTTGAGGGCGTCGATGGCCGTGCCCATGTCCTGGTCAGAGTAGCAGTAGAAGGTTTTTTCTTTATTGCGCACCCGAAAGATCGGGGTCTCCAGGATGTAGACCCGCTCCAGCTTGACCAGCAGCTCGAAGTAGTGGAGGAAGAAGGTGAGCAGCAGGTTGCGGATGTGCAGACCGTCGACATCGGCGTCGGTGGCCAGGATCACCTTGTCGTAGCGCAGGTCGGCGATCGATTCCTCGATGTCCAGGGCCTGCATTAAGGAGTACATCTCCTCGTTCTTGTAGAGTACGTCCAACCTCTGGCCGAGGACGTTCATCGGCTTGCCCTTGAGCGAAAACACCGCCTGGGTCATGGGGTCGCGGGCCGAGACGATCGAGCCGGCGGCGGATTGCCCCTCGGTGATAAACAACATATTCTCCCGGCCGGGCTTGGAGGCGTGGCCCCGCGAGGGATGGTATTTGCAGTCTTTGAGTTGGGGGATCTTGAAGGCGATTTTTTTGGCCTTGGCCTTGGCGTCGCGGCGCACCGACTGCAGCTCGCGCCGCACCCGTTCGTTGCGCTGCACCTTGTCGACAAAGACCTCGGCGGTCTCCGGAAATTTGTAGAGATGGGTGGCCACCGCATCTTTGACCGCATTGACGATCCCGGCGCGGATGTCGGTGTTACCCAGCTTGTTCTTGGTCTGCGACTCGAACACCGGCTCCTGCACCTTGATCGCCAGGATGCCGACGATCCCGTCACGGACGTCGAGGCCGTTGAATTTTTTGCTGGTGAATTCGTTGATCCCCTTGAGGATGCCCTCACGGAAGGCGGAGAGATGGGTGCCGCCCTCGCTGGTGTAGGTGCCGTTGACAAAGGAGAAATAGGATTCGCCGTAGTCGTCGGTATGGGTGAAGGCGAATTCGAGGGTCTTGTCGACAAAATGAATCGGCGGATAGATCCGTTCGCTGCTCACCTCGCGGTCGAGCAGATCGAGCAGGCCATGCTTGGACAAATATAACTCACCGTCGAGCGACAAACTGAGGCCGGCGTTGAGATAGGCGTAACGCCATAGGCGCAGGTCCACATATTGGGGGTCGAAGCGGTAGCCGGCAAAGATCTCCTGGTCGGGCAGGAATTCCACCAAGGTGCCGTTCTTCTCGGTGCTGTCGCCCTCCTCTTCGCTGGCCAGCAGTCCCTGGGCGAAGCGGGCGGTCTTGTAGCGGCCGTCGCGGAAGGCGGTGACCGCAAACCGGGTGGACAGGGCGTTGACCGCCTTGGTGCCGACCCCGTTGAGTCCCACCGAGAATTGGAACACCTCGGTGTTGTACTTGGCGCCGGTGTTGATCACCGAGACGCACTCCACCACCTTGCCCAGGGGAATGCCGCGGCCGTAATCGCGCACCCGGCACCGGCCGTCTTCTTCCACCTTGAGGTCGATCCGCTTGCCGAACCCCATGATGTACTCGTCGATGGCGTTGTCCAGGATCTCCTTGAGCAGGATGTAGATGCCGTCGTCCGGATGGGTTCCGTCGCCCAGCCGGCCGATGTACATCCCCGGCCGTTTGCGGATGTGCTCCAGCGAGCTGAGCGTCTTTATTTTTGATTCGTCGTACTGGTGGTCAGTCATGGATATCGGTTGCCAGAGCGGTTGCACTCATGTCAGATATGTTGTGTTCATGGCGGGCCATCAGCAAATGCGCCTCCGGCCCCATCCGTTTTTGATCGTTCCCAACGCTTAATATCGTTTCCTATTTTTAATGCAAAAAATATTCTTATTTTTTACATTAAAATTCAACATGTTCCTGTTGTGATCGACTGCATTGGCAAGAGGAAATGGTATAAGCGGAATGGGACCGCGGCCAGAGCGTTTAAGCGCCTTGCTTGGCCGCACCTATGGGAGCGATCTCGATCAACCCCGGTTGTCCAAGAGAGTTCCGCCCACTCGAATACCGCCAATGCTCAGGAAAGTCAACGTCACCTCTCCTTCCTGCCAGGATTGCTCTGCGCATCGCACCCACGCTCCGGCGTGAATAAGCCAGGTTAGGCCATCATTTTTATATTTCTCTCAAGAGCCATAGCACTCCGCCAACCCGACGATAGTCATGTTGGTGGCAATGCCATCATGTGGAATCAGCACGTAACGCCATGGTTTTCCACCGTGGCTTTTCGCGTATTCCGTGGCATCCACGCACCATTTGACCGCAACCTCTTTCTTGGCAAGCACAATGGGATCATTCATCTGATTACTGGCCTTGGGCTCCAACATGTAGATCGTGTTCTCGGTTTCAGCGACAAAATCGGGTTGGTATTCCAGGTGATCCGCACCGTGATGATAGAAAATCTGGAACTGCCCCTTGGCGGGTTTGAACCATTTCATTGCATCCCGTTCCAGAATAACCGCCAGCTTGCGCTCCGCATCCGAGTCGAATTTTTGCACCGGATACAGGCAGCGCGCGAACCCGCCAAAAAGGTAACGGGACATATTGCTTTTATCCGCCGGTGAGACCTGATAATCGGCTGGCGGCTCTCCCGCCTTGCAGGTATAGGCGCTGGGTTTCAATTCCGTGAATCCCTTGCTCACCCTTACCTCATACTCGGCGGCTTCTTCCCAGTAATGTTCCTGCATCTGGGCATGAATGAAACGGGCGATGTCGCGCTGATGGCAACGGACCACATTGATGACCTCTTCCGGTCGCAAATAGCTCTCAAAATGCCGGACTGCCTGCCCTGCCAAATCATACAGCAGGTCGGCGTGATCATCGTAGGAAATATCGTTGCAATCCATCAGGCAGCGGACAATGTAATTCTCCGTCCGTGGTTCCTCGCTGCATCCCCGGTCTGGCGTCATGGCCATGCCCTCGCCGGTACG
>WRKE01000214.1 GCA_009778235.1 Pseudomonadota bacterium | reverse complement strand
CCCGCCGCACCAGCCGGTGGCGGTCGGTATAGGTCTGGTCCGGCTTGCCGAACACGAAGGTGCGGGTCATGTCGGAGCAGTATCCTTTCAAGATCAGGCCCATGTCGATCATCACCAGGTCGCCAGCCTGCAACTCGCGGTCGGTGGGCACAGCGTGCGGACGGGCGGCATTGGCGCCGAAGGCGACGATGGTGTCGAACCCCGGCCCTTCGGCGCCCATTTCCCGCATGGTCAGGTCAATGGCCAGGGCAATCTCCCGCTCGGTCATGCCCGGCTCGATGGTCTGGTAGATCGATAGGAAGACCTTTTCGTTCAAGGCGGTTGATTGCCGCAGCAGGCGAAGCTCGTGCTCGTCCTTGATCATCCGCATCTGTTCGATCAGCCCGCTGACCGGATGGAGGGTCAGGTTGTTGCTTGCGCCGAGGCCGGCCAGGTGGATAAAGGCCGAATGGAGGAAATAGTCGCTTTCAAAGGCCAGGGTGCGGAAGCCGATTTTTCTTTGCAGCCGCGCGATCAGGTTGATCAGGCCCTTGGTATACAACTCCACCCGGTACAGCGGCGCCTCGGCCTCGGCCTGGAGGGTGAAGCGGGAGTCGGTGAGCAGGTAGGGCAGGCCATCGCGGGGGATGAGCAGAAAACCACTGGTCTCCTGGATGCCATGGTCCGGGGCGGTGTAGCCGCTCAGGTAGCGGCGGTTGTGCGGTTGCGAAACCAGCAGGGCATCGATCTTTTTCCGGCGCAGATAGGCCTGGAGACGGGCCAGACGGTCGGCATGGATCTCCTGGCCCATGGTCAGGCTCCGGTCCATTCTTGCAATTGGTCCTTGAACTGCTTCAGGGCCTGTCCGTACTGGCGGTCGAGGTCCATTTCCAGCCGGGCCCACTGCTCCTTGAACTGGGGCTCCATGGTGGGGTCGATTTTCATCCCGTCCGCCTTCATCCCCTTGCGCATGAGCAGTTGTTCGATCTGCATCCGCATCTGCTCCTTGAGCTGTTCGTACAACTGGGTACGGTGTTGGCCGTACTGGGAGGCGATGGTTTGCAGTTCCCGGCACAGGGCGGCGATGTCGGCGGAATCCCGGTTGAGTTCGACAATACCCTGGACGGCCCGTCCCAGCCGGCTGTTGCCGTCGTCGTCACGGGGCAAAAAGAGGTTGCGCAGCAGGGAGGCCAGCATGCCCTTGCGGATGGAGGCCTGTTGCGCCGGCTCTTGCTCTTCCAGCAAGGCCAGCAGGGAAGGTGTGGCGCCGCCCAGAAATTCGGCGGCGCACTGCATGCCCTTTTTCAGGTTTTCCTCGTGGCGCATTTCGTCCGGGGTGGCAACGCCCATGCGGGCGGCGCGCTCCATGACCAGATCCATGGTTGACTTGATTCCTGCCATGAACGGATTCTCCTTGGTGGGTTGGGGTGATCACTGTGGGTTGCGAGTATAAACATTGTCGGCGCAAACTACAAGCTGCGGCCATTGATCAAGCGAATGGCGAAGAAGCCGTCGAGGCCGTCGGTCGGGCTGGGACTGAAGGTCCCTGATTTGTCGACCAGCCGGCGGGCGGCTTCGGGGAGGAAGGGGGCGGCGTCCTCCGGGACAAAGTGGGGGCAGCGCTCGATAAACAGCCGGATCGCCTCCTGGTTTTCCTCGGGCTCCAGCGAACAGGTGGCGTAGATGAGGACCCCGTCGGGTTTGAGCAGGGTGGCACTGATTTCCAGCAGGTGGATTTGGGTCTTTTGGTAGGTGGCCAGATCCTCGGGCCGTCGGTTCCAGCGGATGTCCGGCTGGCGGCGGATGACGCCGGTGCCTGAGCAGGGGGCATCGATGAGGATGAGGTCAAAGGGCTGGGGCCGGCTGGCGGCATAGCTGTGCAGATCGCTCCGCACCGGCTGCACCGCCTGGCTGTGGCCCAGGCGGCGGAGGTTGTCACGGAGCAGGCGAAAGCGGCGCGGGTCCGGCTCGACCGCGACCATGGTTCCGTCCGGCGGCAGCATTTCAGCCAGGTGCGAGGTCTTGCCGCCCAGGCCGGCGCAGCCGTCGAGTACCCGGCAGCGGCCGGGCAGCGGGCCGGCCAGCAGGGAGGCCAGTTGGGCCGCCTCGTCCTGCACCTGGAAGTGGCCGGCCTCGTAGCCGGGCAGGGAGACGATGGAGCCGGGAAAGGCGTCAATGACCAGTCCAGCAGGGCTGTACATCCCTTTGCGGGCGGCAATGCCAGTCTTGGCCAGGGCCTCCAGCAACAGGGCGCGGCCGGTACGGCGGGTGTTGACCCGCAGGGTGAGCGGCGGTTCGGCATTGTTGATTCGGCAGATGGCCCTGGCGGTTTCCTGTCCGAAACGGGTCTGCCAGCGTTCAATCATCCAGGCGGGATGGTTGAGCAGGGGCGGCTCGGCCGCAGCCAGTTGGTCCGCGGTGGGCAGGGTCGCCCGACTGCGGGCCACGGCCCGGAGAATGCCATTGGCGAAGCCGATCAGCCAGGGTGGCTGGCCCGCCTCCTTGAGGGTGTTGACCGTGGCGTTGACCGCTGCGGATTCGGGCATGCGGCTTAAAAAGAGCAACTGATAGATCCCGATCCGCAGGGTCATCAGGGTGCGTGGCTTCATCTTGCGGAGCGGGTGCCGGGCAAAGGAGCGGAGGATATGGTCGAGATACTCCTTCTGCCGCAGCACCCCATAGACCAGGGTCTTGACCAGGCCCCGGTCTAGGTCGGCCAGACGCTCGCTGGCCGCGTGGAAGAGCAGATCCACCGAGTTGTGGGTCGTGGCCCACAGGCAGAGGATTTCGACCGCGACGGCGCGGGGGGTGGTGGGCGGTTGGGAGGTGGCCATAATGATGCGGTGATGGCTTGGCGGGAAAGATTGCGGAGTCTTGAGCGATTGTAAAGGCGCAGGCAACCCGCCGATAAAAATTACCTCTGCTGCGCAGGTTTATTCTGTATATCCTGCTGCTTATGCGCTTGATTCAGGCGGTCCGCCTCTTCCTTGATCTGCTGTTGCAATTCAGGCAGGTGTTCCTGCACCCTGGCTTGACCCATCTGGGCGCCCTGGGCCATGAGTTGCGGCATGACCTGTATCACCTTCTGGCCGGTGGAGGTCCGATAAAAACCGGTTATTTCGCTTAATTCCTCCTTGGTGAAGGTCTGGGTATACAGTTTGATCAGATCCGGCTTGAGGCTTTCGTAGCTCATGTATTTTTTCATGAATTGTTCCATGATATGCCGGTACGGGGCTATGGACGGATTCTGCCGCGCCTGAATATTCATCACCTGATCGATGGCTTGGCTGAGCACGGTATCCATGTGCATGGTTTCCAGCAGTGCTTCCGCCTCCTTTTGTCCGCCTTCATCGGCATAGGCGGAGGTGAACAGGAGCAGGAACAGGCCCAGGCCGGCAATAATCCATGTCGATGTTTTTCTCATATTCTTCCTCGTTGGTTCGTTGCTTTATCACACCACGTTTCATGATATACCCTGCCCAGCCCGTTCAGCAAGCGTTCGTTCTCCTTTCCCCTTGACAGCAAAAAGGCTGATACGGTAAAAAGAGCCCTCATCACGCCGGAGTGGTGAAACTGGTAGACGCACTGGACTCAAAATCCAGCGGGGGCGACCCCATGTCGGTTCGATTCCGACCTCCGGCACCAAAGCATTGTCCGCGGGCTTCCGCGCTAGTCCTTTAACCCCGTTGAACCACAAGGTTTTTCGGGGTTTTTCTTTGTCTGCCTATCCGCGCCTGTCCGTTTTCATCCGTTGACATCCGAGAATCACAACCCCCCTGACTGACAAGCAAATCAGCGCGGCAAAGCCAAGGGAAAGAGAGTATGCCCTTTGGGATGGACAGGGCTGCATATCATCATCAGGCCCAATGGAAAGAAGTTCTGGCGGCTTCAGTTTGTCCTTGCCGGAAAAAAGAGACTGATGGGCCTGGGTGAATCCCCCGCCGTCTCTCTCCTGGCCGCCAGAAAAAAGCCCATGATCTGCGAGGCCTCGTTGCCGCTGGTATTGATCCTGTAGTACAGCGGTAGATAGCGGAAGAGCGGCGCAAGCCACCAAAGATCGCCGCCGGTCAAGTCCAAACACCACGCCTATATCACGGACGAGGGCAAGCTTGCCACCCTGCTCAGGGCCATTGATGACTATCGGGAAGGCAGTCTTCAGGTTCGCTACGCCCTGAAGATCATGCCCTACCTGGCGTTGCGGGTCAGCGAGCTGCGTGGGGCCAAATGGGGTGAAATAGACTTTGACAAGTCATTGTGGACCATACCGGCGGAACGTCAGGACAAAGACAGTACCGGGATGAAGATGCGCATTCCGCACACCGTGCCACTGCCCCGGCAGGTCGTAGCCCTCTTCCAGGATTTACAGAGATTCACCGGCGACAGGCCGTTCTGCTTCCCCTCTCCGGTCGATGCAAAAGAACAACCCATCAGTGGCATGACCCTGAGGAATGCCCTGCGGCGTATGGGCTACACCAACGAGGAAGTCACCCCGACTGTCTCACGTCTCAAAATCGAATACAGGGCATTCTGGACCCCTGCCTGAAGGCGTGAGGTTTTTCTTGCCGGGTAGAGCGGGACGCGGGGTCAAGTGGTCGCGGGCCGGGCCGTATGCAGGCGCAGGCCCAGCGCCTTCACCACCTTCATGATGGTGGAAAACTCCGGATTGCCATCCGCATGCAACGCCTTGTAAAGCCCTTCCCTGGTTATTCCCGTCTCACGGGCAAGCTGGCTCATGCCCCGCGCACGGGCGATGTCTCCCAAAGCTTTACGGATCAGGCTGCCGTCTCCTGGGTCTTCTTCGGCGCAGGCGTCAAGAAAAAGCTGCATGTCTTCTTCTGTTGCCAGGTAGTCGGCGACATCCCAGCGGCTGAAGCCTTCCGGAACATTGATCGTAACCGGCCTGTTCATGGTTCAACCTCCCATCTCTTGGCAATCATGGCGGCTCGCTTGATGTCCGCGTCCTGAGTGCGCTTATCCCCGCCACATAGCAGGATGATGATTGCCAGGCCGCGCCGCGTAAAGTACAGCTGGTATCCAGGCCCAGCATCGATGCGCATCTCGGACACGCCACCCGACAACGCTTTCCAGTCGCCAAGATTGCCTTGGAGCGCACGGTATAGCCGGCATTGATTTTGGCGATGACGGTTTTATCGCGCAAGGTGGCAAACCAGCGCTCGTATTCATCTGACTTGATGATGTCAAGCATGGGGCAATCGTAAACTACAGTTCACGATTTTACAATCAAAAACGGACCGTATTGGACAACGAAGGACTGTGCCGGAAAGACGATGATGAAAATGAATCGATAGTCATTGGGGATCGTGTTGTAATCGACACTGGAGGCGATTGGCCGACGCTTGGGAGATTGATCGGCGAGGTTGTACAGGCGAGCACCATCACCACCTACCAGACTTGCGGGGGTGACCGGATGGACCGCAAGGAGCCGGAAATCCAGATAAACCGAGGATTCCGGCCTTTTTCAACTGGTTTCTGAGCTATCCGCGCCTGTCTATCCTTCAATGCTGCCGGAAAAATTCAGCTTGAGAAAAAGGAAGCCATCAAAGAGCGCATGGAGCGTTCGCCTGACCTTGCTGACGCTTTGGCCTTGACGTTGCCATCCTGTGCTGCCGGAAATCGAGTATCAGCAAGAGTACACCATTACGCGGCGAGATGCCTTCAGCCCGCAGAGGGTTTCCTTGTTCCTGCCAAGGTCAGTTCACTGCGCGTCCACAGGAATATGCGGACGGGGGGCTACCGTCGCTCTTTTCGCGATGGGAGTAGCAGTTTATCTTTTGTGCTATCTTGATATAGAATTTATAAAATTATTGTATTCCACAATAGCCTCATTTGCACTTTCAACGATACGCTTTCTGTCGTTATCAGCAGATTCGACATAATTATATATACATACTTTATAGCTAACCAGTTCTCTGTTGAACATTTCTACAGAAAACGAATCTCTACTTATAGGGATAATTGGTTGTGTGCAGTTATGGCTTGGGTATCCAATGGGGCCAAGGTTAGATGGACCTATGACCAATGCGCTAGCAATAACGCTATGAATTAACAGGATAGCCACAACAACCAAGAGTACGAGTTTTTTCATGCCAGGCCTCTTGTTAAGAAGTGCATTAATTGCCGAAGTAGCATTATAAACGATATTTCAAATTGTTAATTCCCTTAGGAAATCCCCCGGCAAAGCCGGGGGATTTCCTAAGGGAATTAAAGCAGGCCACCAGAGGAAGAGTAAGGTGGACTGCCACCAGTACCAGGCCATTCCTCTACCTCGCCGCCTTGCTATTTCGGGAAATTCGATCTACCTCGCCATATTCACCTTCGAGGCGACAAAGGCGGGAAAATTCCCATTTTGGCAGTTCCATTGCCTTTTCATGGGCAGCTTTCCAAATCGCGTCTATTGTTACCGGTCTCCCGTCCCAAATGGATCGTTATTTGTATAAATTGGCTCGATCCCCAACTGTCTTCTGCACATCTTCCAGTGCAGCAAAAGCAGCGGAAGATGCCGCATTACTAATCGCTTCGCCTATGCCAATCCAACCAAAAGCCACCTGCCCCACGGCCTGCGCGGCCCGACCCGCAGGGTCATCAAATCCTCCCCTCCAACCCAAAGCACTCTCTCTAGCCGCTTCCAACGCCTCTTTCGATGCCCGACCAAAAGCGTAATCTCCCATAGTCTGCAAATGCTGCCGTAACGGAGGTGCGCCTGAATAGGTGTGTTTACGCTCAAAATATTGCACGCAGTCTTTTACACACCTGCAACCATACAAAATAAATTCCCTTGGGTAATCCCCCGGCTTTGCCGGGGGACTTCCTCCGTTTGACGAATCCTGCAAAATAAAGAAGCCTCCAAAATCGTGGACCGGTCAAAGTCACGAAAAAGGAGGCTTGATG
>WRKE01000213.1 GCA_009778235.1 Pseudomonadota bacterium | reverse complement strand
ATTAAAAACAAAAGTTAAAAAATTATGAATCGTGATATCTATCAAGAGCCCTTGGTTTCCCGTTACACCAGCCGCGCAATGCAGGAATTATTTTCCGAACGGTTTAAATTCACCCATTGGCGCAAATGTTGGATCGCCTTGGCCGAGGCCCAACATGAACTTGGGTTGGCATCTGTAACCGCTGAGATGGTCGCTGAGCTCAAGGCCAATGTGGACAATATCGATTATGATTTGGCCGCTGCCAAAGAGCGTGAAATTCGCCACGATGTCATGGCCCATGTCTTTGCCTACGGACAGCAGTGCCCGCTGGCCGAGCCGATCATCCATCTAGGCGCAACCTCGCAATTTGTGGTGTGTAACACTGATTTGCTGATCCAGAAAAAGGCCTTACAACTGATCAAAGGCGCTTTGCTTAAGGTGATTGCCAATCTTGCCCTTTTTTGTGAGCGTAACAAAGACATCGCCACCTTGGGCTATACCCATTACCAGCCAGCCCAACCGACTACCATAGGCAAGAGAAATACGCTCTATCTACAAGATTTACTGATGGATCTTGACTATATCGAGCACCTGGAAACCCAGATCAAGGCCCGCGGCGCCAAGGGTACAGTCGGCACCCAGGCCACCTTTATTGAACTGTTCAATGGCGATCACGAGAAAGTTCGTGAACTTGACCGCCTGGTTTCCCGTAAAATCGGTTTTGACCAGGCCTTTCTGGTCACCGGTCAAACCTATCCCCGTAAACTCGACATGAAAACCGCGGAAACCTTGGCCGGGATCGGAGCATCCGCCCACAAGTTCGCGGTTGACCTGCGTCTGCTCTCTAATCTCAAGGTGCAGGAAGAGCCGTTTGAAAGCAAACAGGTCGGCAGCTCTGCCATGGCATATAAAAGAAATCCCATGCGGGCCGAGCGCCTGACCGGTCTTGCCCGCAAACTGATGGGACTGCCGATCAATTTTGCCGCCACTGCCGCCAACCAGTGGTTTGAGCGCACCTTGGACGACTCTGCCATTCGGCGCATGGATATTGCCCAAGCCTTCCTCCTGACCGAGGCCATTCTTAAATTGTATATCAACATCACCAGCAATATGGTTGTTTATCCGAAACAAATAGAGAAACATTTACGAGAAGAGCTGCCTTTCATGGCAACCGAGAAAATTCTGATGGCCTGTGTTGAGCGAGGCAAAAGCCGCCAGGAGATGCATGAAGTAATACGTGAACATTCAGTCGCATCAGGTCTTGCTGTGAAAAATAATGGCGAGTCGAATAATTTGCTGGAGTTGCTGGCCAAGGATAGCCGTGTCCCCTTTGACCGGGTTGAACTCGAGGGACTGATCGGGGATTATCAACAATTTACCGGCCGGGCATCCAGGCAGACCACGGAATTTCTCCAGGAACGGGTCAGGCCGGTTCTTGACCGCTACCGAGACTTGGTTGAACAAGATGTCGACGCCTCTCTGAGCGTTTGATTTTCCTTTATTTTCCACAATGAGCAATGAGCATACTGTTACCATGCCTGAGGTGGTTGAATGGTTTCTGCTGATCAGGCCGGAAAAAATCAGTTGGCTCCGCTTTATCCTGGAGGGATATGACGGGCTGGCCATTCTCTCCACCGTGGCGGTTGACCGCGGCCTGGTGCGGCTGCAAACCCTTGACTGCAATATGAGCGCAACCATGCGGCTTGTTGAGGCATTGGCTGAACAATTGACTCCATTTGCCTCTCGATCCGAGGACAATCAAGCTAAAGTTTTATGAGCAAGAATCTGTACATCAAAACCTTCGGCTGCCAGATGAACGAGCGGGACTCGGAGATCATCGAGCAGCTGCTGGCCCAGGAAGGATATATTGCCACCGCTGAACCCGAAGGCGCAGACCTCATCCTGATCAATACCTGCAGTATCAGAGAAAAGGCCGAGCAGAAGGTATTCTCCCTGCTCGGCTCCCTGCGGCCGGAGAAGCAAAAAAATCCCAAACTCCTCCTGGGAGTCACCGGCTGCGTTGCCCAGCAGGAAGGCGAACAGATCCGCGCCCGGATGCCCCACGTGGACCTGATTATAGGTACCCAGCAGATTTACCGGCTGCCGGAGATGCTGGATCGTTTGTCCCAGGGAGTGACCAGCAAAGAGATCGCCACCGACATGGAGGCCTCCTTTACCATCCCTCCTTTTCAGAAGCTCCTGAACATTGCGCCCTCTCCCCTTCCCGTGGCCGCCAGCGGATGCAAGCGATTCGTCACCATCATGCAGGGCTGTGACAATTTTTGTAGTTATTGCGTGGTGCCGGGCACCCGAGGGCGAGAGACCAGCCGGCAGGTGGCTGATATTGTTGAAGAGGTCGAAATTCTGGTTTCGCAGGGGGTTAGGGAAATCACCCTTTTGGGTCAAAATGTCAATTCCTATGGTACCACTAACCAGGTTGCCGACCAACAGATTAATTTTCCGAAATTATTGAGGAAAGTGGCCGGAATCAAAGGGGTGCAGCGCCTTCGTTTCACCACCTCCCATCCCAAGGATCTCACCGAAGAGCTGATGCGTTGTTTTGCAGAGATCGACAATCTCTGCCCTCATTTTCACCTGCCGGTCCAATCGGGCTCCAATGCGGTGCTGCGCCGGATGAACCGGAAATACACAGTGGAAACCTATTTGGCCAAGGTGGACCTGCTCAGGCAATACCGGCCTGACATCGCCCTGGCAACCGACATCATCGTCGGTTTTCCTGGCGAGAACATTGATGATTTTCAAGCGACCATGGACCTGCTCAACCGGGTCCGTTTTCACAGCTCCTTTTCCTTCAAGTATTCGGATCGTCCCCACACCCGCTCAGCCGAATTCGGCGACAAGATCTCTGAAGAGGAAAAAAACAGGCGGCTCTCAACCTTCCAACAACAGCAGGATTTGATTTCTTTTGAACGAAATTGCGAATATATAGGAAAAAAGGTTGAGGTAATGGTCGAGGCAGTACATATGAAAAATCTCAAGGGGCGCACCTTGGGCAACCATATTGTCCATTGCCCTGACTCCGCTGCCTCCCTGGTTCCGGGTGATCTGGTCATGGTGCGCATTCTGGACGCCGGCAAACACTCGTTGAAGGGCAAAATCGAGAATTGACATCAACAAATTGACCCAAGGTGCCAAAAAAATGATTGATCTGCATACGCACACCTTTTTCAGCGATGGCGCCCTGGTGCCGGCCGAGCATGTCCGCCGGGTCGAGGCCCTCGGCTACAAGGCCATAGCCATTACTGACCACGCCGATTCCTCCAATATTCACTTCCTGATCCCGGCGCTGCTCAAAGCGGCCAGGGATTTGAACCCCCATACCACCACCCGGCTGATCGTCGGGGTCGAGCTGACCCATGTGCCCCCAGCCCTTATTGACCCCCTAACCAAAGAAGCACGGGCCTTGGGTGCCCAACTGGTGGTGGTGCACGGCGAGACCCCGGTGGAACCGGTTGTCCCTGGAACCAATCGGGCCGCCCTGGAGGCAGGGGTCGATGTCCTGGCCCATCCCGGTTTTATCACCGAGGAAGAAGCGACCCTGGCGGCACGTAAAAACATCCTGCTGGAACTGTCCGGCCGCAAGGGACACAGCTTGACTAACGGCCATGTGGCCAAGATGGCGACCCGGACCAATGCGCCCATGGCTATCAATGCCGATGCCCATGGGCCAGGGGATTTTTTGACCGCGGCCATGGCACAAACTGTGGGCCTGGGGGCCGGACTCAGCCTGGAGCAATACCAAGCAATTCGAAACAACATGACAGCCCTGGTCGAGCGGCTGCCCCAGATCGGTTAACTGATTAATATATAAACAAAAAACATGCACTACCAAGGCACAGTCTACCGACCGCCCAGCGAGGCGGGCAGCATTCTCTTGCAGGTCACCACTGGCTGCTCCCACAACAAGTGCACCTTTTGCGGCATGTACAAAAGGCAGCGGTTTTCCATCACCCCTGAGGAGATTGTTTTTGCCGACATCGACTATGCGGCCCACCATTTTTCCCAGGCCCGGCGACTGTTTCTCTGCGATGGCGACGCCCTGATCCTGCCTCAGCACAAGTTGCGGGCCATTTTAGCCCGGATCCAAGAGCGATTGCCCCGGATCAGTCGGGTCGGCATTTACGCCAATCACAAAAGCCTTAAGACCAAAACCGTCGAAGAACTGGAGGAATTACATCATC
The DNA here is from genome assembly GCA_009778235.1 of Pseudomonadota bacterium. Taxonomy (GTDB): domain Bacteria; phylum Desulfobacterota; class Desulfobulbia; order Desulfobulbales; family Desulfobulbaceae; genus Desulfobulbus. The sequence continues at coordinate 2,685 of WRKE01000213.1, read as the reverse complement.
TTGGCTTGGGGATCGCCTATATGGGATTGGAAAGCGGCGACAACCAGACCCTGGCGGCCATTAACAAAGGGGCACTTGCCGCCGACATAGTGGCCATGGCGGCTAAGGCCAAGGCGGCCGGGATCAAGCTATCGATAACCGTGCTGCTCGGCATCGCCGGAGCAGACCGCTCTCTGGTCCATGCCGAGGAAACCGGCCGGGTGCTGAGCGCCATTGACCCGGAATACGTGGGGGCACTCAGCCTGATGATCGAGCCAGAGACCAAACTCTACGCCGATGTCCAGACCGGCGCCTTTGTTGTTCCCGGCCCCATGGCCATTTTGGGCGAGCTGCGCGCCATGATCGCGGCCACCCATCTGACCGGCGGCCTGTTTCACGCCAACCATGCCTCCAATTATTTGCCCATCCGGGCCAAACTGCCGGAAGAGAAAGAGGCGACCCTTGAGCTGATCGACCAGGCCCTGGTCGGCAATCTGTCGCTGCGCCCTGAATTTATGCGGGCGCTGTAATGGCCGATCTTCCGACCAAGTGCCCCTGACACCGAATCCATCCCCAACCGTCCCGGATACCGCCATGCAATCGGTCTTCATCGATACCGACTATATTGAATTGGACAAACTGCTCAAACGGGAAAATCTGGCCGCCAGCGGCGGTGAGGCACGGTTTCTGATCAGCCAGGGATTAGCCCGGGTCAATGGGGTGGTAGAATCAAGAAAACGGCGCAAGCTCTACCCCGGGGACCTGGTCATCTGTCATGGGGTCGAGCTGCAGGTGGAGGCCCGGCCTTGTTCCGCTCAAGGGGATGAGTCGGAACAAGGCGGGTGAATAACCAAAGCGGAAAAAAACAAGAACATCAACGGGTCAGCCGTTCCTGGGCCTCCTGGTAACGGCTGCGGGTTTTCTCGAGAATGTCCGCTGGCACCGGCGGCGGGGGCGGCTGCTTGTTCCAGGTCAGTCCTGAGAGATAGTCGCGCAGAAACTGTTTGTCAAAACTCGGCTGTCCCTGGCCGGGTTGATATTGGTCCAGGGGCCAGAAACGCGAGGAATCCGGGGTAAGGACCTCGTCGACCAGAATCAGTTGGTCGCCGTCCAGTCCCATCTCGAATTTGGTGTCAGCGATGATGATCCCCTTGGTGCGGGCATAATCGGCAGCGCGCTGGTAGAGCGCAAGACTGGCGGCCGCCATCTTGTCGGTCAGCTCCAGGCCGACCACTTCTTTCATGCGTTCAAGGGAGATATTTTCATCATGCAGTCCCTGTTCGGCCTTGGTGGAAGGGGTAAACAAGGGTTGGGGGAATGGATCCGACTCGCGCATCCCGGCGGGCAAGGCAAAGCCGCACACGGTGGTATTTTTTTTGTAGGCACTCCAGAACGAACCGCTCAGATAGCCCCGGACAATACACTCGATCGGCACCACCTTGGTCCGTTTGACCAACATCGAACGCTCGGCCAGTTGATCGCGGTACTGATAGCAGATCGCGGGAAACTGGTCGATCTCGGCGCTGATCAGATGATTAGGCACGATGTCGGCCAACAGCTTAAACCAGAACAGGGAGATTTCGGTCAGCATCCTGCCCTTGCCGGCAATGGGATCGGCCATGACCACGTCATAGGCGGAAATCCGGTCGGTAGCCACCATCAGCAGTTGGTCGGGGTGACCGGGAATCTCGTACATATCACGCACCTTGCCCCGGTGCAGCAGGTGCAATTCCGGACAATCGGTGGCCAGTACAGCCTTGCTCATTGTTTCACTCCTTGACTTGATTATAAAAAGAATGATGACGATCGCTATCCTGCTATTGTGATCATTGGCGGCCCAAAACGCAACCGTCTTTTGCGCTGGCCTCCATCCTTGACAAAAGCTGGACAGGCACCTTACAATTTCGCTACCCTGCCCCAGTCACAGCCCAGCAGCGAGGAGATGCAGCCATGCCATACGTCCGTTTCATAGACCGGCCGACATTTCGCAACCCGTGGGCCGAATTCGAGCGCATCCGTCAAGGGCTCGGCGAGCTGTCCCGGTCCTATGCCGAAAAAAACCAAAAACAGGACCGGGCCAACGTCTATCCTCCGCTCAATATCTACGAAGAGGCTGACCGGCTGGTGGTCACCGCCGAGTTGCCCGGCGTCAAAGTCCCGGATATCGAGCTGTCCATCGAAGGGGACACCCTCACCCTCCAGGGTAAGCGCGGGCAGCGGCAAAGCGAGGTCGGGATTTCCTTTCATCGCCGCGAAATCGAATTAGGCGGTTTTAGCCGGGTCATCACCCTGCCGATCAAAGTGGATGCGGAACAGGTGGGTGCCCGGCTGGCCAACGGTATCCTCACCATCACCTTGATGAAGGCCTCGGCCATCACCCCCCGTCAGATTCAAGTCGCCGCCGAATAGGTCATCTTGATCAAAAATCCGAGCGCCGGATGCGCTCATATACCTCCCGCGCCAGATGATCCTGTGCCGCTGCGCGGAACGGCTTGTCGCTCATCACGCGGTTGAAGATTTCGTCATTGCCTTCCATCCTCTGGATGAACAGATCATCGAGCACACGGCTGAAGTAGGCCGCGAAGTTGGCTGCGCTGTTGGCTTTCGCCGCCTCGACGATCTTCTCGTCCCGTTCCGCTGTTGCGCGTACCTGATCGAAAAAGAGCTGATCCGCTTCGGTAAAGGCCGAACCGGGAACGTCCGGGT
>WRKE01000212.1 GCA_009778235.1 Pseudomonadota bacterium | reverse complement strand
GGCGCGTCGCAGAACTGCGCGGCCCAGCCGCCTTCGGCGTTGCGGGTGCGGCAAATGTAGAGATCAGCGTGCAGGGCATGGACCAGCACCTCGGCGCTCTGGCGCAGCACCTCTTCCGGCAGTTCCATGCGGTCGCCAATCATCAGAAGGTCGTGCGATACCTGCAACAGCGCCGCCCAATCTCTCTCCATGGCGGCGCTTGACAACAAGAGGTGATTGGCAAAACGTTGCAGGAAGCCGGCAAAATCACTCGATTCGCCCTGCATGGCGGCAACCGACGACAAGAGGTCCAGCAGGCAATTCCAGCTTGTCAGTGTGGTGTCGTCGGCGGCATGATGGTTATAGCCAGAATCAATGGCCCATTTGGCCGCCGGCAGCAGGGCGAGCATGGCGGCGCGCATTGGCTGCGGTGCCTGTTTCAGGAAATGAGTGATCTTGGTCCGGACAAGTTCGTTTTTCGAGGGGGAAGCGTTGTGCGAGTGTGGCATGGCATGTAAACAGAAAGAAAACAGATCTGAGGCTGATCATAGGGAGAGAAATATTCTTATAATTATAAACCAAATGATTCATGGACGATACATATTTTTTCCTGGCCGGCCGTTTGCCTTTCCCCTTTGGACAATTTCTGGCCGGATGGGCGGCAACGGCTGAACTGGCCGCCAGCGTCCCGGTCTTTTGATATCCACGGCGACAAGGACAGCGAAGATCTGAATCTGGATAGGCTTGCATTTTGCCCCCTGGCCATAGGGCAACGAAAAAATCTGATGCTACTTTTTTCGGTATTTAAAAAATTATTTTCATACATATTCTTTACTACGGCAGCACCTTAACGGATGTAAACGAGTCACGTCCTCCCTGGAGCACCCAATGGTTTCCCTCCTCCATGACGTCCTCCGCGCGGCCCATCTCCTCTCTCTGCCCGATGTCTACATCCGACTGCGGCAGGTCCTCGCCAATCCTGAATATATCGTGGCAGAAGTTGCGGCCGTGATCGGGAAAGATCCGGCCATGACCTTGCGACTTTTGCGCATCGTCAACAGTTCTCTTTACTCCTTCGCGCCCCGGGTCGATACGGTCAGCCGGGCCGTTGCCCTGCTTGGTAGTCAGCAGATTCACGATCTGGTCCTGGCCACCTCCATCGCCCTGACTTTCAAGGGGGTTGCCGCCAATCTCACCGATATGCCGCGGTTTTGGCGCCGGAGCGTGTACTGTGCCGTCGCCTGCCAGCACCTGGCTGGCAAGATCGGGGGATGTGACCGGGAGCGACTTTTTGTTGCCGGAATGCTGCATGATATCGGCCATCTGCTCATGTATCAGGCCATTCCCAGTCTCGCCCAGCAGATCCTGGCGCAGGCCATTGCGGACAAGCAACCGATGCACCTGGTTGAACGCCCGCTGCTGGGGTTTGATTATGCGGTGGTCGGCGGCGAGCTCATGCACCTATGGGAATTGCCGGAGAGTCTGGTGGAAATGGTCCGATGCCACCTCGAACCGGAGGAGGCGAAGCGCTATCCGGTTGAGACCGCCCTGGTTCATCTCGGCGCGATGCTGGCCAGGGCGGAACACGGGAACGTACCCTTTGATCAGGGGGTACGGACCATTACGTCTCAGGTCTGGGCGATGACCGGGCTCTCCTCGGACCTGTGCCGGGCCATGCGTGACGCGATCGGCCACGATTCCGAGGCGATCGCCCGTTTTTTTTCCTAAAGGAGCGATCCGATTCAGGCGCTCCTCAAGTTACGGTATTGAGTTTGCCTGCGTCTGATCGGCAGCTTTTTGCCCTCGCAGAGCAACTTTCGGCTTGAAGTTCAGCGAATGGTTTTGACTTGTTTTTAAAACAGCAGGCTTTTGAAGATGGCTATTCGATATCATTACAGTGAATCCTCCGGCCTGGAGGCGATAGTGAGCAGCGGAACCCCGCTGCGTTACCCGCTCCACATGCATATGCGCCACTGGACCTTGGGGCTGGTGAGACGGGGCAGGGCGGAACTGGAAAGCCCGGCTGGAACGCGCCGGGTGGATGGAGGCGGTTTTTTCATCGTGCCGCCGCGCCAGCCGCACTCCCTGTACATTGCCGGACACTCCGAACTTCTGGCCCTGTGCCTTGACAAGGAATGCACCCTGAGTCACAACCGTGGACCACTTGCCGCCCTGCACAGCTTCCTGCTGCCGCAGGAAGACGAACAGCTTGAAGAGATGATCGGGTTGATGGTCCGGCAAGCCGGTTGCCAGGAGGATCTCCAAGCCGATGATCGCATCGGCAGATTGGCAGCGCGCTTGGTCGCGCAGCCGGAAGAGCCGCTTTCCCTGGCGGAAATGGCAAAAATCGCCGGTGCCAGCCCCTGGCATTTTCTCCGCCGCTTTCAGGCCCAAATAGGCCTGACGCCACATGCCTATCTTTTGAACTGCAGGATACGCTCGCTACGCTCTCTGCTCAGAGGCAAGGTTGCGGCCGTTGATGCCGCCTTCCGCACGGGCTTTGCGGATCAAAGTCATATGCACAAGCTGTTCAAGTTGCACCACAATCTAACTCCCAGGCAATTCGTGCTGGCAGGCGGCAAGTTGGAAGAGCTTGGATGAGGTGGCGCTCTGAGCCGCGGTCTTGCCGGAATTATTTTTGGTTATGCCTTGAGCACGACGAACTTGGCGAACAAATATAGCCCATTTTCACCGGCATGGACGGCATGGGGCATGTCACGGGCAATCAGGCTGATCGTGCCCGGCACATAGGCAAGCGGACCATCTGGGGTCATGCAGGTGCCGCTGCCCGCCATCACCTCGTGTAGCTCCAGACTGTCCGGATGGGTGTGCCGGCCGATGGCCATGTGGGGCTCGATGCGGACCAGATGGCAACTGAGCGCCCCGCCGGAAGCTTCGCCGGTGAGCAGGTTTTTCAGAAAGACCCCGGCAAAGGTTGGGTGCTTGTTCCAGTTGAGGGACGCGGCCGGAGTGCATTCGCTGTCGTGCAGGATCATGCCTTGGTCAAAGCTGGCAAAAGGGGTACTCATATCATTCTCCTTGTTAAGATTTGAGCACAGAGTACGGCCAGCCAGCGATTATTTCTTGGAGAAAATTGCGATATTTCCTGGCCGGGGCAAGGAGGCTGCCGATCGTCGTTGCTTTGCGGCCGTGATCATCCCCTGCGTCGGTTTGCCAACTCGCCTGGAAGTCCCTCTTTGATTCTCGCCCCGAGGGATTTTGGTTGTTGATGGCCCGACCGGTGACGGCCCGGATCAGAAGTTGTACATGATGCCTATGGTCAGGCTCTGGGTATGTGCATGGCCCACCATGGGGCTGTCCTGGATGTTGCCACCGGAAAAGACCATTTCGCCACTTAAGAGCACCTCCCAGGCGTCGGTGAGGCTGTAACTCATTGCCAGCCCAAAATACGGTGTTACGCCAGCGCCGGGATTATAGGCCAAAAGCCCGCTCAGATGCGACTCCTGGTCGCTTATCCCGTAATAATAGCGGTTATACCGGCTGTCCGCCCAATACACCCCGGCCTTGGGAATGATTTCCAGGGGGCCGAATTCCGCCGAATAGGCATAGCCCAGGCTCCCATTTATCCCCTCACTGTTGCCGAGAATGTCCCGGGCCGCACTCGCATGCAGCATGCCGTAGGGGGTGAGCAGGCGGACCTCCAGCCCCATGGCCACGCTGGCATCCCGGTCCTTAAGGTTGCGCAAGTGCTCATCAGAGGTATCTCCACTATCGAAGCTGGTGGCGTCATAGGCGCCGAAAACCGAGACCTCAATGAAGTCCCGCTTGAAAATTTTAACTCCGGCGGCGGCCCCCCTGAGGTAGAAATAATCGCTGTCCACGTCGATCATGGGCAGAGGCGTCCATTGGGTGTCATAGTGCTTATAAGGTGCGGAGCTGACGCTGCCTCCCACTCCAATGGCGACTTCGACCGCCGAAGCTGTCTGGGCGGCAAGGACCAGCAAAAGGAGCGCGGACCAGCGCTGGTTGCGAAAAAGCCGATGTCCGGTACGGTTTCCGGACTGCCGGTGGTCAAGAGAGAGCGATCTCAATGTTGCGGATGGTTCCATATCAGATGAATTCTTTTTTATTTGAGATGGCGATCTCGAGTTTTTTGATGCGGTGCCAGATGCTTCGTTCAGAAATATTTAACAATTCGGCAGCCTTGACCTGGACGCCCTCCGCCTCTTCCAAGGCCTGCATGATGATCTCACGCTCCAGGTCCGCCAGCCGGCGCGACAGATCAAGGGGAAAGACCGGCCGGCCGGCAACAGCGGCCGGTCCACGGGCCCCTTGGATATCGCCGGCAACGAAGCTGGCCGCCAGCCTCTCCGGGGTTACCGCGCCATCCGGGGTGACGATAAACAGTCGCTCAACGCAGTTTTCCAGTTCCCTGACATTGCCGGGCCAGGAATAGGCCTGCATGGCCTGCAGCGCCTCCGGGATGAAGGATATGGGATTTTTGCCCATTGCCGCGGCGAATTTTCGGGAAAAATGTTCAATCAGCAGCGGAATATCTTCGGGGTGCTCCCGTAAAGGGGGCAGGGCGATGGGGTAGACGTTTAAGCGGTAATAAAGATCCTGGCGGAATCCTCCCTGGCTGATCGCCGCGGCCAGGTCCTGATTGGTTGCCGCGATAATACGTACATCCACCTGGCGTGAGGTATTGGCGCCCACCGGCTCGACGGTTTTTTCCTGGATGCAGCGCAGGATTTTCGCCTGCAGCGGCAACGACATGTCGCCAATTTCGTCCAGAAAGAGGGTGCCGGCATCGGCCTGGGCAAAGCGTCCGAGACGGCTGGAGGTGGCATCGGTGAAGGCCCCCTTGACGTGCCCGAACAGTTCGCTTTCCAGCAGAGATTCGGGAATGGCGGCACAGTTCACCGGGACGAACGGCGCTGAAGCCCGGGGGCCGTTATAATGGATGGCCTTGGCCACTACCTCCTTGCCGGTTCCGGATTCCCCGGTAATGAGCACATTGGCGGCGCTGGCGCTGACTTCGCGGATGCTCTGCCGCACCGCCTGGATAGCCGGGCTGTTCCCAATAAAATTCCGGTCACTGAAGGCCTTGCCCAACTCGTGGCGCAACAGCTTGTTATCGGCGCTCAGTGCATGGAAACGCAGGGCGCTGGCCACGGTCGCCTCAAGGGCGCCTAAATCAAAGGGTTTGACGATATAGTCAAAGGCCCCTTCCTTGATGATCTCCACCGCATCCTTCAAGGCGGCATAGGCGGTCATGATCACCACCGGCAACCCCGGCTCAAGGCTCTTCACCCTTTCCAAAAGATCACGCCCGCTTAAGCCGGGCAGGCGCAAGTCGCTGAGGACCAGATGAACTTCCTGTTCCCGCAGCTTATCCAAGGCCTCCTCAACGCTCCCAGCGGTAATGGGGCGGTAGCCCATATTCTCCAAGGCCACGGAAAGCACTTCCAACAGCTTGGACTCGTCGTCGACAATGAGAACCGTATGCATGCCTTACGTTCCTGCGTTGCTTCGTTAACTATTCAGACAGATCGTGAAGGTCGTCCCCTGGCCGGGCTGGCTCATGCAGGTGATGCTGCCGCCGTGTTCCTCGATAATGGCATAGGCCTTGGCCAGACCCAGGCCCAGGCCGTTTTTCTTGGTGGAAATAAACGGCAGGTGCATGGTGGCCAGCAGGTTTTCCGGAATGCCCGTGCCGGTATCCTGCACAGCGAGACAGACCCGCCCGTTCCCTTCCGGATTGTACAGCCGGATGGTCAGGCTGCCGCCGCCAGGCATGGCATCCACCGCATTGAGCACCAAATTGAGCAGCACCTGGTGGATCTTGTCCGCCTCGCCCAGCACCCGTACCCCTTGGGCCCCAGGGGTTTCGTCAACGAACGAAGAGCTAATGTTTCTCGCCGCGAACTCGGCCCCGCTCAGTTCGAGCACATCCCGTGCCAGGGTGTCGAGTCGGAAATAGTTTGGCTTGAGCGGAGCTGGTTTGGCAAAGGACAAAAATTCTGAGATGAGGCTGTCAATCCGGCCGACCTCTTCAATCGCCAGGCCCAGCAACCGGGCCTCCTTGCCGGCATCCGGCAATTTGCCGTGCACCAGCTCGGCGGAGGTTTTGATGACCAGCAGGGGGTTGCGAATCTCATGGGCAAAGCCCAGGGCTATTTCACCCAGCATGCGGGAACGCTCACGCCTGGCTGATTGTACGTTCTCGCGCTGCATAAGTTCCAGCTGTCCGGCCATGACGTTGAAGCCCTCGGAAAGCTCCGCGACTTCGTCATTGCCGTGCGGCACGACCCGGCTGGCGAGGTTGCCGGAGGCGATTGCCCGGACCCCTTTGTTCAAGAGCCGGATGGGCTTGGTCAACCGCCGGGCCAGCACATAGCCGATGCCGCCGGACAGCAGGCTGCCGCCGGCGAAGAAGGACCAGAACAGCAGATAATAACCGGAAAGGATGTCTTCGTTCGACAGCATGTGGGCGGAAATGACGAAGATCGCCAGCAGGCCGCCATGCTCATTTTCTACCGGGATAAACTGAAAATACTGGTCAGGCACGCTGTCCGTCCAGTCCGCATTGAAAATGCCATACTCCTTGGCCCCTCCCTGCAAGGCCTTGATCACGGCGGTAGGGAGCTCATAGGGGGTGGCGTCAGGGGTTGAGGCGTATGCTTGCTTAAATCCGGCACCATCCGGCAGGAAAATGCGAAATTCAAGGGGCTCGCTGCCGCCGGATTCCGAAAGCCGGACGCTGAATTGACTGCCCAAATCCAATATACGCTCACTGCCGTCCGGGGCCGTCACACTGCGCCGGACCACGATGACCAGTTCTTTGTCCCCGTTTTGCATGGTTGCCCAATGAAACTTGCTGCCAGGGAAAAGTGGGGTTTCAGACAGTGATTGCACCGAAGGG
>WRKE01000211.1 GCA_009778235.1 Pseudomonadota bacterium | reverse complement strand
GCAGCAGTGCTATCAACAGACGACCCGGGATTTTCTGATGAGCCTGTGCCGATGTCAATACTTGTTTCATTAGAAATGAAAAATGGTATTATCCGGGGTAGGCAGTCCTGGCACGGCGATGCGAGCAAAGGGCCGCGCTCCATGGTACGACCATGCTGGGCGCACCAAAAAAAAGCCGCCCTTAGGGGCGGCTTTGGTAAAGCAACTATTCTGAATCTCAATCAAATCATCAGATCCGAGTTCTTTCCGCGGTATGTATGCGGGCCATAGCCCGCTGCAAAGCAGATTCGGCACGAATGCGGTTGATTTTTTCGGCGGCCTGCTGGACCTGAGCAAGGCGCTTTTCAGCACGTTCCTTAGCCCGCAACGCCCGTTCCACATCGATATCCTGCCCAAATTCGGCACTTTCCACCAAAAAGGTGACCTTATTGTTGGATACCTCGGTAAAGCCTCCGGTCACCATCAAATATTTGGTGACCCGGTCTTGCTTGAAGCTCAATGTCCCGGTCTTGATGGTACTCAAGAAAGGGGCATGATTGGCCAGCACTCCGAACTCACCGCTCACACCGGGAGCGGTGACGATATCAACATCCTCGCTGACCACGGCACCGTTGGGGGTGACGACTTCCAGATGAATTTGCGCCATGAACGTTACCTCGCTTCAGCTTAAGCTGTGATCAAGCCCTGGCCTGTTGAGCGGCTTTTTCCACGGCTTCTTCGATGTTGCCAACCATATAGAAGGCAGTCTCAGGAAGCTCGTCGTGCTTGCCGTCCAGAATTTCCTTAAAGCCGCGGACCGTATCCTCAACCTTGCAGTACTTGCCAGGGAAACCGGTAAACACTTCAGCCACATGGAAGGGCTGGGACAGGAAGCGCTGCACCTTACGGGCACGGGCCACGGTCAACTGGTCTTCCTCTGACAACTCGTCCATACCGAGAATGGCAATGATATCCTGCAATTCTTTGTACTTCTGCAGCGCGACCTGAACCCCGCGGGCAGTGGAATAGTGTTCCTGGCCGACAACGTTGGGATCAAGAATGCGGGAGGTGGAGTCAAGCGGGTCGACCGCGGGATAGATGCCCAGCTCTGCGATCTGCCGGGACAAAACAACCGTACCGTCAAGGTGGGCAAAGGTGGTAGCCGGAGCGGGGTCGGTCAAGTCGTCGGCAGGAACGTAAACGCACTGTACTGCGGTGATCGAACCCTTGGTGGTTGAGGTGATGCGCTCCTGGAGCGCGCCCAGGTCGGTGGCCAGGGTGGGCTGATAACCCACCGCGGAAGGAATACGACCGAGCAGAGCGGAAACCTCGGAGCCAGCCTGGGTAAAACGGAAGATATTGTCGACGAAGAACAGCACGTCCTGTCCCTCTTCGTCGCGGAAATATTCAGCCGCGGTCAAACCGGTCAGGGCGACGCGCGAACGCGCCCCGGGGGGCTCGGTCATCTGGCCGTACACCAGGGCGGCCTTGGGCAATACGCCGGACTCCTTCATTTCATGGTACAGGTCGTTGCCTTCACGGGTACGCTCTCCCACCCCGCAGAAGACCGAAATACCGCCGTGCTGCATGGCGATGTTGTTGACCATCTCCATCATGATAACGGTCTTGCCGCAGCCGGCGCCGCCGAAGAGTCCCATCTTGCCGCCCCGGGGAAACGGAACCAGCAGGTCGATAACCTTGATGCCGGTTTCCAGGACGTTGACCTCGGTATCCTGCTCGGTAAAGGCAGGAGCCGGGCGATGGATCGCCATGTTTTTCTCGGAAACAATCGGTCCCAATCCGTCAACCGGGCGGCCGACCACGTTCATGATCCGGCCCAGGGCGGGTGAGCCAACAGGAATGGTGATCGGACCGGCGGAATCTCTGACCGGCATGCCGCGCATCAGACCGTCGGTCTGGTCCATGGCGACCGTGCGGACCACGTTGTCACCCAGGTGCTGCGCCACTTCGCAAACCAGGTTATCGGCCTCTTCACTGATGGCCGGGTTGGAAATAAAAAGCGCATTCATGATGTCCGGCAGGTAGCCCGGCTCGAACTCCACATCGACAACAGGTCCAATAACCTGGATAACTTTTCCTATGTTTGATTCACCCATTGTGGTAAGGCCTCCTTTGACCGTATGCAATAGCCTGTAAAATCGTAATTATCCTCTGAGCGCCTCGGCGCCGCCAACAATATCCATCAGCTCGCTGGTGACCGCAGCCTGGCGCGCCTTGTTGTACAGACGAGTTAATTGCGTGATCATATCCTTGCAGGCGTTGGTGGCGTTATCCATGGCCGTCATCCGGGCCGCATGCTCGCTTGCGCCAACTTCCAGCATGGCGTGATAGATCTGCACGTTTAAAAAGAGCGGCAACAAGACCTCCATGATCTCCCCCGGGTCGGGCTCATAGGTATAGGAGCCCGACATGGCCGCCTGGGCTGGTGCGTTCCCACCCTCGGCGACGATGGGTTTGATCGGCAGCAACTCCTCCCGCTCCGGTCTTTGAACCGCCACGGAGTGAAATCGACCATAGACGATATCGACTAGGTCGCTTTCTCCGCTGAGAAAGGCCGCGGTGATGTTCTGCGAAATCTCGCGGGCATTGAACATCTGGAAGGAACCCATGATGTCGTTGAAATTGGTGCGCAACTTACCGCTTTTCTTAAAGGCCTGCGTCCCTTTTTTGCCGACGGTGACGAAGCTGACAACCTTGCCCTCAGCCTCATATTGCTTGCGCAGACGCTCGGCCGTCTTGATGATGTTGGCATTAAAGCTGCCGCACAATCCGCGATCAGAGGTGACCACTACAATCTCCACCTTCTTGACCTCGCGGATCTCCATCAGGGGCAGGTCGTTGCCCTCCATGCCGCCGGAGAGATCGCGCATCGCTTCGGCAAACTTAACGGCATAGGGACGAAACCGCTCCATCTTGTCTTGGGCGCCCCGCAACTTGGCCGAGGCCACCATGTTCATGGCCTTGGTGATCTGCGCGGTTTTTTTGACACCCTTAATCTTTTCTTTTACATCCTTTAGTCCAGGCATGAGCGTCTACCCCAGCACTCAGTTCAGGCCCTTGGTCGCCTTGAAAGTCTCGCCAAAGGTCGCAAGTGTCTTTTTCATCTTCTCTTCAAGTTCAGGAGAAATAACCTGTTTGTCCTGCAGTTCGCTGAAAATGGACGGCTCATTGGTTTCAATGAAGCTGTAGAGTTCCTTTTCGTAATCTGCCAGGACATTGATCGGAAATTTGTCCAGAAAACCCTTGGTGCCGGCAAAAATGATGGTGACCTGCTTCTCCATCGGCAATGGCTGATACTGCGGCTGTTTGAGAATCTCAACCAGCCGCTCGCCCCGGGTCAACTGGGCCTGGGTTGCGGCATCGAGATCCGAGCCAAAGCTGGCAAAGGCCGCCAACTCACGGTACTGGGCCAGGTCGAGCCGCAGGGTTCCTGCGACCTGTTTCATGGCCTTAACCTGGGCGGCGCCGCCAACGCGGGAGACAGAAAGGCCAACGTTGATCGCCGGGCGAACACCGGCGAAAAACAAGCTCGGCTCCAGGTAGACCTGACCGTCGGTGATCGAGATAACGTTGGTGGGAATAAAGGCGGAAACGTCGCCCGCCTGAGTCTCGATGATCGGCAAAGCGGTCAGGGAACCGGCGCCCAATTGGTCGTTCAGCTTGGAAGCGCGCTCCAGCAAACGGGAGTGGTTGAAAAAAATGTCACCGGGGTATGCCTCGCGTCCAGGAGGACGCCGCAGCAACAGGGACAGCTCGCGGTAGGAGACGGCCTGCTTGGAGAGATCATCATAGATGATCAGGGCATGCTGGCCGTTGTCGCGGAAGTACTCGCCCATGGCGCAACCGGCAAAGGCGGAAACATACTGCATCGGCGCGGGGTCGGAGGCGCAGGCGGCTACCACCGTGGTGTACTCCATGGCGCCATGCTTGCGCAGCGCCTCGACCACCAAAGCAACTGTGGATTTCTTCTGGCCGATGGCCACATAGATACAGTGAACGTCGGTGTTTTTCTGGGCGATGATGGCATCGACGCACAGGGCGGTCTTGCCGATCTGGCGGTCACCGATGATCAATTCGCGCTGGCCGCGACCGACCGGGGTCATTGCGTCCACGGCCTTGGCGCCGGTATAGCACGGCTCATGCACGCTTTTCCGGGCAATAACACCGGGGGCCAACACTTCGATCTTGCGGGATTCCTTGGCGTTGACCGGGCCCTTGCCGTCGATGGGCTGGCCGATGCCGTCGACAACCCGGCCTTCCATTTCCGGGCCAACCGGCACCATGGCGATCTTGCCGGTCCGCTTGACAATGTCGCCTTCCTTGATATCACGAACATCGCCCAGAATGGCGCAACCAACGTTGTCTTGCTCAAGATTGAGGGCCAATCCAAAAATATTGCCGGGGAACTCAAGCAGCTCCATGGCCTGACAATTCTCGACGCCATAGACGCGGGCAATGCCGTCACCCACCGACAGAACGGTACCGGTTTCTTTCAGGTCGATATCCGCTTTATAGCCAGCAATTTGGTCCTTGATAATCTGGCTGATTTCTTCTGCTTTGATCTGCATTGATTATTCTCTCCCCTTGATAGATTCCTTTAATCCATTAAGTTGTGTCTTAATACTTCCGTCCAGCACCAAGTCACCAACCTTGGCGATAATACCGCCGATAATGGACGGATCGACCTGGGTTTCGAGTATCACCTTATTGCCTGTCAATTTTTCGAGCGTGGCCTGAATCTTGGCCATCAAGTCGCCTTTGAGTTCGATTGCGGAAACGATGGTGCCATGGCTGATATTCTGATCTTTATCCACCATGGCCTGCATTGCCTCGGCAATGTCAGGGAGGATATCCGCCCGCTTTTTGGCGATGAGCAATTTGAGGAAGCTGGCCAAAACGGCGTCGGCCAGTATCGACTCGGCAATCTTGGCCATGACCTTCTCGCGGACATCCAAGGGGTAAAGCGGGTTGGTCACCGCATCGCCGACCCCGACCGCATCATCGGCATAGAGTTCGGCGATCGCTTTGAGCTGGCCGCTGTACTCTTCCGTTTTCCCCTGCTCTTTGCCTAAGGAAAAGAGCGCCTTTGCATAGCGACGTGCTAGTATTGTCTGTCTCACTGTACCGCACCCACCCGTTCAAGATACTGTTCAGTGATCGCCACCTGATCCGCCGGGGTCAGGTTCTTCACGATCAGCTCCTCCGCCATGGCCGCTGCCTGCTCCGCGATCTCTTCCCGGAGGTGCCGCTTGGCGTCTTCCAATTCAGCCAGGACCGCAGCTTCTGCCTGGCGCTTGATATCCTCCGCAGCCTTTTCCGCATCGGCCAAAATCCGTTCCTTCTCCACCTGGGCCTGGGCAATGGCTCGGGCCACGATCAGCTCCATCTCTTTTTCCATGCCGGCCAGCTTGGCCGAAAATTCCTGATAGGATTTCTCGGCTTGGTCGCGGCGGGCAGTGAGATCGTCCAAATCCTGACGAATCCGCTGCTGCCGTCCGGAGAGTCCGGATATAACAGGCTTGGCCCCGAACTTGACCAGAATGATCACCAGCGCCAGGAAGTTGACCGCTCGCCAGAACAGGTCGTTCAGTTTTTCCGCTGACAGCGAATTGCTGGCATGAGCGCCACCGTGCGCATCGGCCTTGACCCCGTGGTCTGCACCCACGGCCTGATGGGCAGCAGCCGCGGTCTGTTCCGCCGCCCCTGCCTGCTGATGCGTGTCGACCGCCGGGGCATCAGTCGCCACGGCAACCGCCGGTGGCAAGGCCCCGATCAACAGCACCAGCAGCACCGGCAGCACTATTGTCTTCCAAGCTTTCATGCGTCCAGACTCCTTCCAAGTATCTTTCCTGCCATTGCCTGGGCAAAACCCGCGGCATTCCCCTGAAGCTCTTTTCTGGCCGCCTCGATTTGGGCACGAAGATCGGTCAGTTGCTTTTCCTTGACGCTGTCGGATTCCTTGCGAATGGCAGCCAGCTTTTCGGCACCGGCTGTCTGGGCTTCCGCCCGGGCGCCGTCAAGCGCTCTTTTCGCCTTATTGCTTGCTTCTCGCATCTTCTTGTCCAGCTCGGTCTGTCGCTTGCGAGCGTTATCCTCGAATTGCGCCACATCACCACCCAGCGCTTCGAATTTTTGCGCCCGTTTCTCAAGAATCCCCAGCACCGGCTTATAAAGAATTGCATTGAGAACGAACATCAGCACGATCATATTGATGATGTGCATCAAGAGCGTGACATCAACCGAAATCATACCAACTACCCCTTATTGCTGAAAATATGGTAATTGCCCGCCACGACAAGTAAATGGCGGTTCACTTTCCGCTCCGGATAACTACTGAAAAATGGTTCGGCTGTCAAACCTTTTTAAATAAAATTTATAGGTTTTTTCAGTTCTACTTGTTACTCGGCCAGGCGTCGCATCCAGGCTGTTCCCCAATCAGCCAAACAGACCAACGGCGCGCCAATCCGGCCGCCGCTTCCCTTCGCCAAAAAAAGGTAGCTTACTGTATCCCCGGTACAATGCCAATAATTATTTATTCCTCACCCTCTGGGGGCCAGTGATCAAACCGTCTGGCCACTACCCTGGCGCAGCCAGTCCACCAGCCGCTCGAGCCCCTCATCGGTGCTGACCAGGGGCCGGTAGCCGAGCAGGCTCTCCGCCCTCTTGTGGCTGAACCAATGCGATTTGGCAAGTTGGCAGGCAAGAAAGCGGGTCATCCGTGGCTCATTGACCGCGCCCAGCGCACCATAGATCCCCTCAAGGATCATCCCGGCCCCGTAGGCAACCGGTAGTGGCACCCTGCGGGTCACCGGCTCGATGCCGAGCCGAGCAAACAAGCCGTTGATCCATTGCCAAAGCAC
>WRKE01000210.1 GCA_009778235.1 Pseudomonadota bacterium | reverse complement strand
CCAGCACCGACCGGTATACGGCATCCAGTTTGTCATCCAGCCCGGAAATAAAAGGATTGGCGCAAACAAATTTTTCGGCGGGCAACGTCACCTTGGCGCAGTCAAAGCTGGCGGCTGAGGCGGGAAGCGAAAACCCCACCAACAACAAACCACACAGTATCAACACAACACTTTTCATCTCGATTCTCTTCTCTATGGATTCAAGCAGACACAACGCGGACGAAGCGGTTGCCAACACCATCCGGCAGATCAACGTCCACACCGTAAAAGGACACCCTTGCCGTCATCGCCGTTCGGGCGCGGGAGAAAAGGTTTTACGCCCTCAAAAAAAGAGGAGAAAATTCAGCTTGCACTGTCCGCTGGTTCGTCATTTTTCCGCACGGTTTCTTCTTCCCCGTTGGCCGGCGGCTCTGGCGGCTCCGGACAGGCCACCGGTGGCGCGGGTGTCGCTGGCTCCGGGGATGCCCGCGGTTCGAGCGGCTCGGCAGGCGGTTCACCCGGCGGCGCCTCACCTTGGCCGGTGCCGAACAGAGGGCCGACCTCGGGCAGGTAGGGCGCGAAGACCTTGCCGTAGATTTCCCAGATGGTGATGAACAGGGCGGCGATGATCGGGCCAATGATAATGCCCAGGATGCCGAACAGGCTGATGCCGCCCAGGGTGCCGAAGAGCACAAACAAATCGTGCATCTCGATATCCTTGCCGACCAGACGGGGCCGCAGGACATTGTCAAGGTTGCCCGCCACCGCCCCGCATAGAACCGTCAGGATGCCCACCCCGAGCAGTTCCCCTTTCAGGGCGAGGATGATCAGGGCCGGCAACCAGACGATGGCGGCGCCAAATACGGGCACGATCGACATCACCGCCATCACCGTACCCCAGAAGACCGGCCCCTGGATGCCGGCCAGGGCAAAGGCCGATCCGCAGATGCAGCCCTGGAGGGCGCCGATGATCATGGTGCCTTTCAAGGTGGCCTTGGTCACCGAGGTGAAGCGGTCCAGCAGGCGCCGTTCGTCGCGGTCGTGCAGCGGCAGGAAGTAGAGGATCTTGGTCAGCAGCGCCGAACCCATGGTGAGGAAATAGAACATCACGTAGAGCATGATCACGCTGCTGAACACCGCTGTGACCGTCTGCATGGTCACCACCGAGAGGCTGTTGATCAGAAAGGTGGACAGGTTGCCCACCGCCTGCCCGGCCTTCTCGATGATCAGGGCGCGATAGGGCATGATCTGCTCGTAATAGGGCAGATGCTCCAGATAGGCGGTCACGGCCGTGGGTTGTTGAATAAAGGACTGGACCCAGGGGCTGACCGACTGGCTGACGCTGATTGCCTGGGCGACCACCACCCCGATCAGGAGCGAAAGCGGGATCAGCACCAGCAGGACAATGCCGACGATGATCAGGATCGAGGCCAGGTTGCCCCGGCCGCCGATCTTACCGCTCAACCAGCGGTGCGCCGGACTGAGAATGGCGGCAAAGATGCCGGCCATGAAAATCGGCATGAGGAATTGCCGGATCATGCCGAGAAACAGGCCCGAGATGAAAAGCACCAGGACCAGGAGGACGACCTTGTTGACCAGTTCGCGTTTCATGGGAGAGCCGGCAGGGCGGCGGGGAAGGGATTGTCGTTCACCGGGCGGTCTGGACATAAGCCGCCGGGGTCTGGCCGCTTACGTAACCATGGCCGCCGCCCGGACCGCGGCGTCGGTTAAGCGGGAGAGTTCCTCCGGCCTGATGATATAGGGCGGCATCAGGTAGATCAGACGACCGAAGGGGCGGATCCACACCCCTTGTTCGACGAAAAATTTCTGCAATACCGCCATGTTCACCGGCCGGCGGGTTTCGATAACCCCGATGGCGCCCAGCACCCGGACATCGGCCACGGTGTCCAGGCTTCGGGCCGGCTCCAACTCCGCCCGCAACTGATTACCGATGGCCGCCACCCACTCTTGCCAGGGAGAGTCCAGCAACAGCCGGGTCGAGGCGTAGGCCACGGCGCAGGCCAGCGGATTGCCCATGAAAGTGGGGCCGTGCATGAACACGCCCGGTTCGGCCTCGGAGATGGCGGTGGCCACCGCGGTGGTGGCCATGGTGGCGGCCAGGGTCATGGTGCCGCCGGTGATCGCCTTGCCAAGGCAGATGATATCCGGCGCAACCTCGGCGTGGTCGGCGGCGAACAGCTTACCGGTGCGGCCGAACCCGGTGGCGATTTCATCGAAGATCAGCAGAACCCGGTACTGATCGCACAGTCGTCGGAGGCCCCGCAGGTATTCAGGATGATAGAACCACATGCCGCCAGCCCCCTGGACGATGGGCTCGATGATCACCGCGGCAACCTCGTGGTGGTGGTCGGCCAACAGCCGGGCCATGGCCGCCAGGTCGTTCCCGTCCCAATCGGCGTCGAACCGGCACTCGGGCCGGGGTGCGAAGAGCTGGCGCGGCAGGGAACGCTCAAACAGGGTGTGCATGCCGGTGATTGGATCGCAGACCGACATGGCGTGGAAGGTATCGCCATGGTAGCCGCCGCGCACGGTCACCAGCCGGTGTTTTTCGGGACAGCCCACGGCCTGCTGATACTGCAGGGCCATTTTCAGGGCCACCTCGACGCTCACCGACCCGGAATCACAGAGAAAAACCTTGTCAAGCGGCGCCGGGGTCAATTCGACCAGCAGCCGGGACAAGGCCACGGCCGGCTCATGGGTGAGGCCGCCGAACATGACATGCGCCATCCGCCCGGCCTGCTCGGCCAGGGCCCGGACCAGCACTGGATGGCTGTAGCCGTGGATGGCGCACCACCAGGAGGACATGCCGTCGATCAACTCTTGCCCGTCCATGAGACGGAGGCGCACGCCTGCGGCCGAGGCCACCGGATAGACGGGCAATGGTTTGGTGGTCGAGGTGTAGGGGTGCCAGAGGTGGGTACGGTCGAAGTCGAGCTGTTGATCGATGTCGCTGCTCATGGCTCGGGCCGGTCGAAACTGAAGCCCAGGGCCGAGAGCTGGGAGAGATCCTCGGCGATGGATGAACCGGTGGTGGTCAGGTAGTTGCCGACAATGGCGCCGTTGGCCCCGGCGGAGAAGCAGCGGTACTGCTCGCGCCCCAACTGCTGCCGGCCGCCGGCCATGCGGATCACCGCCTCCGGATTGATGCAACGGAGCAGGGCCACGGTGGTCAGCACCTCGTTAAGTGTCAGCAAGGGCAGTTCGGCCAGGGGCGTTCCGGGGATGGGTGTGAGGATGTTGACCGGGATCGACTTAACCTCAAGCTCGCTTAACTCAAAGGCCAGGTCAATCCGGTCCTCCATGGCTTCACCCATGCCGATGATGCCGCCGGAGCAGAGCGACATCCCCGTCTTGCGGGCCATCCGCAGGGTCTCGACCTTCTCGTCCCAGGTGTGGGTGGTGCAGACTTGGGGAAAGTAGTTGCGGCTCGCCTCCAGGTTGCAGTGGTAGCGCCGCACCCCGGCGGCGTACAGGCCGGCGGCGATCTCTTGGGTAAGGAAGCCGGCCGAGGCGCACAGCAGCATGGAGGAGGAATCCGCTATCTTGCCAAACAGCCTGGTCAGTTCGGCCAGGCTGTCCGGCGACAGGCTGCGGCCGCTGGTGACCAGCGAGAGGCGGTGCACGCCGTGGTCGTCGTTGTCTTTGGCCTGGATGAGGACCTCGTCCTCGGCCACGGCCTCGTAGGATTCGATGCCGGTGCGGTGCCGGGCCGACTGGGCGCAAAAACGGCAGTTTTCGGTGCAGTTTCCGCTTCTGGCATTGATGATCGAGCAGAGATCGAAACGATCACCGCAGAAGTGGCGGCGGATCTGGTCAGCGGCCTGCCACAGGTCTTCCTGGTTGCCGTCCAGCAGACGGAGGGCCGTGGACCGGTCGATCCGGCCGCCGGCCAGAATGGCGTCGCGCGCCTGTTGTACTCTCATGTCCATAACTACGTGAAAAAACTCGGTTCAGGTGGATTTAATGTCCTTGGGCGGACCATTGGCAATCATTTCAGCGATGGTCAGCCTGATCTTCGGCATGGAGCCGCGTCGCGCACCCAAGAAACGGGTCTCAAGCTGTGCCAGTCGCTGGTAAAGGACGGTTCTGTCCATGGCCGGGGCGTCGGTCGCAGCCGGATAGCTGTCGGCGACGATCTCCTGGCAGCGGAAACAGCCGGGAAAGCGAAGCAATTGGCCGTCCGGACGGGTCAGGGTCGCGGGCACGCCATGGGTGCGGCAGATCATCATCCGGTGCGTATACAGTCCGCACAGCCCTGATTCATTGAGCGGGCACATGAGCTGCGGCTGTTTGCCCCGGACGATCAGTTGGCGGCTTTGGGCCACGTAGTCGCGCGCCCGTTGCATGATCCGGTCCAGCCGGTCGTCATCCAGGGCGCGAATGCCTTCCCACAGATAGGCCCATTCGCAGTAGGTGTGATGGAGGAAATAGGAATCGCAGCAGTTGTCCGGACAACCTGTGCAGGTCAGGGGGATCTCCTCGGCCACCTCGTCGTAGACGGTGACCATGGAGCGGTAAATTTCGCCGAGCTCGCACGAGAGTTCCGGCGGGAGAAACAATTCTTTCATATACCCTGTCCGCCGGAGCGGGATTCCGCAAAGGATTGTACCTGATAGGTCAAAAAAACAAGCCGCCCCGAACGCCAGGCCTCATCCGACAGCCCGGCCTTGCGGCAGAGGTGGCCGAGAAACTGTTCAGGCGCGGGCAGTTGCCGCCACACCTGGGGCAGGAAGGTGGCCTCGGCTCCCCCGGGCCCCTTGAGAATGACACCGTCAACTTCCGGCCGAAGCAGACCAAGCAGTTGGTCGGTATTTTCGTAGGCCAGGGGTTGGGGGATGGTGAGGATGGAAACTTCCACCTCAAGCGCCTCCAGTTCGGCCGCGGTCACCGACTGGAAACGACCATCGTGGAAGGCCGCGTTGATGGCCTGTCGGCGAACACCGGCAACAATGGGTTCCACCCCGCTCAGGCTGCCAATGCAACCGCGCAGGCTTTTGTGTTTATGCAAGGTGACAAAGACTCCCCGCACCTGCCGCCATTGGGGTTGATCGAGCTCCTCGTCGGTGACCGGCCGCGATGGGGCCATCCCCAGATGCTGTTCGATCTGCTGCCTGGCCAAGCGAACGAGAATCTGCCCCTGTGGCGGGGTGAGCATGGCCTGTTGGTGTGTCGTGGATTCCATCGTCAAAGGGTGTGTACTCTATTGCGCCGGTCGGCCCTGTCAACACAATGGTGGCAGAAGAGTGGCATGACAACCAGTTACGCCCCAAAAAATCGGGGCAAGGCGGTCAATTGACCACAGTTCTTAAGAGACGACCAGGTCGTCTGAAAAAAACATTGCCCGCATCCGGCCGCCTGAAACTGGACTCACCGGGACAGGGCCAGTCCCTTCAGGGACAGCTCGCCCGAAGAATTGAAGGGGACATCCTTCTTGAAGCCGTGGATGCCGATGCGGGCCGTGCCCTTGAGCGTGTACGGCAGCGGCTTGTCCTTGGAGGGAAGTTTGCCGGCGGCATGGAGCAGGTCGGCCACCGAGGCGACCATGTCCAGCACCGAGGCATAGACCTCCACCGGTACCAGGGTGGTCCCGAAGGCGGCCACGGTCTGGCTGCTGTCACCGATGCCGCTGGCAAAATGGCGGCCATTGATTTCCAGGTCGCAGTTGATGCCGTGAATATCCAAGGCGACATCGTTCGGATTCAACACCCGCAATTTAATCAGGAAAACACCCTCCATCGCCTTGACTTCCTGAACGCGGATATCGGCCACGGAAATCTTGGGCTCTTCCTTGAAACCATACATCTTCGCACAACCGCCCAACAGCTGCAGGGAACAAAAAAGTAACACAACTCCAATAAGTTTCGCGTGCAATCCGTCAGTACGCATGGCTGTTCCTCGGTGAAAGAATCATTGCCCAGTTGTACCCATGGGCCAAGCCAAAGTCAACAGCTCTCTAGAACTGTTGACGTTCCGGCCAGAACACGGTATCAATAGCCCCGGCGCGGAGAAGTGCCGGAGCGGTTGAACGGGACGGTCTCGAAAACCGTTGTGGGGGTGACCCCACCCAGGGTTCGAATCCCTGCTTCTCCGCCATTTTACTTTCCAGCACAGTCCATCAAAGTCCCGCACAGGCCGGAAAATCCGAGAGAAATCGAGGATTCCGGCCTTTTTCTTGTCCTTTGCAGTCCGCTTTCATCCGCTGATAGCCCGAGTTTATTGGTGCTATAAATGGGTATGTTCGTCCTGGTGGTGTTTTTCGTAGCACCACCAGGAAACCGATCCCACCCCAAGCAGGTGGAGGCGCCATGCCCCTGACCGAGACCATCATAGAAAACGCCAAGCCGAAAGAGAAGGACCCTGAAAGACGGGCAGGCGGTGCGGGTAGAGGTATTTTGAGATGCCCTATGTCTTGCTGACCTGGATTTCCCGCCTTGCCTTTTCTTTAGTGTTTTCAGCCAACGGTTGAAAAGCTCTTTCGGCTTGCGGATGCTCTGGAAATCCCGGCATCTGCTATCATTTTGGAGATGGAAAAGGAAAGGCGGCACACCTAACCGCGGCGGTGGAAATTTTTATTTCCAGGGCAAGGGAGCACGCCACCTGCCAACCCGCTTGTGGTTTGTGGGTGCATCGTCGGGCGGGAGCGTCCCGGAAGGCTGGTGCGTTACAGGTGTTCAGCGAATACATTATCACTTGCCGCTCTAAGACTTGAAGCGGCGGGCCGGTTTGTCCATCACGGTCGGCCGCCCCGCCCGCCCGTCCAACCCGATC
>WRKE01000209.1 GCA_009778235.1 Pseudomonadota bacterium | reverse complement strand
TTGATCAACTTCGTCCTTGGTGCCTATATTTGGGTGGTGATTGCCCGGGCCGTCATCACCTGGGTCAATGCCGATCCCTACAATCCCATTGTCCGTTTTCTGCGCCAGGTGACCGACCCATTGCTGGTGAGAATCCGCCGGGTGGTGCCGATCATGGGTGGCCTTGATTTGAGCCCGATGATCCTCATCCTGATCATTATTTTTCTGCAGAACTTTCTCGTTCCCACCCTGCAGCAGTTCGCCCAAAATCTATAAGAGGTGATCATCCCGCGCCAACTGGTGAGGAGCCATGGTTTTTTCGGCTGAACTCCCCTGCCTGCAACTGTTGCCCGATGGGTCTCTGCTGCTGCGGCTGCATGTCCAGCCGCGGGCTGCGGCCAATGGGGTGGCTGGATTGCAGGGAGAGGCGCTCAAACTCCGCCTGACCACGCCGCCGGTGGATGGCAAGGCTAATCAAGCGCTCATCGCTTATCTCGCCAAGCTGTTGCATCTGCCTAAATCCGCCCTGGCCATCAAAAGCGGCCTTCAGAGCCGAAGCAAAACCGTCAGGATCACAGGGATTGATGCCCCGCGACTTGCCGCGGTGCTGGGCGAGTTGCTGCATGGTGACGGGTCTTGCTGAAAAAAGGGGGCGCCATGGGAAAACCACGGTTGATCTTGCGTGTCTTGGGACTGCTGGTGTTGCTGTTGGGGGTGATTGGCGCCTTGGTGGCCTTTTGGGGCGGAAAGGAGCGGGTGGCAGAAACCGAGTTAAACCGTGAGGCGCCGCCGGTCCGGCAGCTTGACCGTGACTGGCTGCACCGTGGGGAGCGGTCTGGTAAGGGATATTGACCGGATAAGGATAAGGCCGTATCCATTGCTGTTGTCAGCCAGGAGGAAAGGCGATGCAGAAAAAAAGGGTGGTGGCGAACTGGAAGGCCAATTTGTCGCCCGATAAGGCCCGCCGATGGTGCGAGGCCTTTGCCGGGGTCTATCGGCCGCGGCCCGATCTGGAGGTGGTGGTGGCGGTGCCGTTTCTTGTCCTGGAACGGGTTGCCGGCTGGATGCAGCCGCTGGCCGGGGTGAGTTTGGCCAGCCAGGGGGTGTCCTCCTATCCCCAGGGCAATTATACCGGGACGATTCCGGCGGCCTGGTTGCGCGGCCTGGCGCAATACACCCTGCTCGGCCATCGGGAGCGGCGCCGCTACTTCCGTGAGACCGTGCAGGATGTGGCCCGGCAGGCCTATGAATCCCTGGCGGAAGATCTGCATCCGATCGTGTGCATCGATCGGGAGCTGCTGATCCCGCAGACCGCCGCCATGGCGGCGGATGAGCTGGCCCGGCTGATCTGGGCCTATACGCCCGACACCCCGGGCAGCTTCGAGATGGCCAGAGGCGAGTCGGATATTGCCGCCATCCTGCCGCAGATCGCCAAGAAGACGGATAACCGGCCGGTGCTTTACGGCGGCGGGGGGACTGCCGAGAACGGCCCACACCTCTGGCGGCTGCCGGGACTAAGCGGGATCATGATGGGCCAGGGGTGTTTGGATGGCGCTGCCTTTGGAGCCTTGGTCAACCGGTTGTGAGGAGCTGCGGCTTAGTTTTGGCCGCTTCCGGGTGATGCTACATCGAGAGCAGGCGCCGGATCCGTTCCTCCATGGGAGGATGGGTAGAGAACAGGTTGGCAACGGTGCCAGCGCTGAGCGGGTTGACGATATACATTTGGGCGGACGCCGGGTTGACTTCCATCGGTTGCCGGGCATTGTAATGGGCGAGTTTGTTCAGGGCGCTGGCCAGGGCTTTGGGATGCCCGCAGATTTCGGCGCCGGTGGCATCGGCCATGTATTCGCGCCCCCGGGAGATGGCCATTTGGATCAGTGTCGCGGCCAGGGGCGCCACCAGCATGGTCACCAGCAGCGCCAAGGGGTTGCCTCCTCCTCCCTCATCGTTGCTCCGGCCGCCGCCGAACAGCATCGCCCATTGGGCCATGGTGGCCAGGTAGGAGATCGCGCCCGCCATGACCGCGGCAATTGAGCCGATGAGAATGTCCCGGTTTTTGATATGGCCCAGTTCATGGGCAATGACGCCTTCGAGTTCATAACGATCCAGCGCCTGCAGCAGACCAGTGGTGACCGCCACCGCGGCGTGTTCCGGATCGCGGCCGGTGGCAAAGGCGTTGGGGGTTGGCTGATCGATCACGTAGACCTTGGGCTTGGGGAGCCCGGCCCGGGCTGCCAATCCGGCCACCAGCGCATGCAGATCATGCGCCTGGCCGGGAGAAACCTCGCGGGCATGATTCATGGCCAGGGCCATCTTGTCCGAATTCCAGTAGGCGAAAAAGTTCAGGCCAAGGGCCAGCAACAGGGCGATGATCATGCCTTGCTGGCCGCCCATCGCCTGGCCGGCAATCATGAACAGGGCGGTCAGCGCCGCCATGAGCATGAAAGTTTTTGCGGTGTTCATGGGGGTATCCTCTCTCTTGGGTTGGTGCCGGGGCGGAGGTTTTCGTTTTGGCGGTTGGCCTAAACGATAAGCCGCTGTCGGTTGCCGTCAAGACGGGGCAGCGCAAAACCCGCCCCGTCGTGATCGTTGTCGAGAGGAAGAGGGGAGGGGGTCAGACCATCATTTCCATCATCGCCTTGATCAGATTGTCGGCGCCTTCGGCGATCTGATCAATCCGGGAATTGAGCATGTAGCAGGGGGTGCTGACGATTTTCTGCTCCCAGTCAATGGCGATTTCACCCTGCATGGTTGGCTGATGCCGGGCGCCCATGGCCTTGAGGTTGTCGGCGGTGCCTTGGTCCTGGCCTATGGTCAGGTGGACATTGCCCAGTACCTTGGCCAGGATGACCGGGGCGATGCACAGGGCGCCGATGGGCTTGCCGGCTCCATGCATGGCCTTGATGGCCGCGACCACATCGGGGTTCACTGTGCATTGGGTGCCGTCGAAGGCGTAGCTGCTCAGATTTTTGGCCGCGCCAAAACCGCCGGGAATCACCAGGCCGTCGGCCGATCCAGGGGCAAAGGTGGCGAGCGCGGCGATCTTGCCTCTGGCGATACGGGCCGATTCGATCAAGACGTTGCGTTTTTCGCTCATCTCCTGCCCGGTGATGTGGTTGAGCACGTGATGTTGCTTGATGTCGGGCGCATAGCACTGAAAATCCGCCCCGTTTTTGTGAATTGCCCAAAGGGCGAGGGTAGCCTCATGGATTTCGGCGCCATCTTGATGGCCGCAGCCCGAGAGAATGACGGCAAAATTTTTCTTCCGCATAACATCTCCTTTTGAGCAGGTTAGTCTACTTCAGCGAATAAATTGCGGGAAGATTGCGGTATTGTTCCGCACAGTCCAGACCGTATCCGACCAGAAAGCCACGGTCGAGATCAAAACCGGGGTAATCGACCGTAACCGGCACGGTTCTCCGCTCTTTCTTGTCGATAAGGGAACAGACGCGCACCGAACGCGCCGGGCTTTGCCGGAAGTGATCCCGCAGCCAAGCCATGGTGGTGCCGGTATCGACAATGTCTTCCACCAGCAGCACATCCTTGCCGGCCAGATCAATGCCAGGTTCCTGGAGCAGGCGGATGGCTCCCGAGGAGACCGTGGAGGCGCCATAACTGGCGACCCTGATGAAATCGACTTCAAGGTCAAGGACAATGGCACGGCACAGGTCAGCGGCAAAGATAAAGGCACCGTTGAGCACACCCAGGAGAACCAGTTTTTTGTTCTGATAATCCCGGGTGATCTGCCGGCCGATTTCCTGGACGCGACCCTGAATCTGATCGGAACTTAAGATCAGTTCCTGTCCAGGGTGCGATGTTGTCATGCCATTGCCCTGTCTGCGCGATTTTTTCTATTCACTCCGCCATTTTTTCAAGGTTGCCTCAGCCTCGTCCTTTTCTTTGAAGGGTTGTTGGGCCAAGGTCTTTTCCATCTCCTTGATCGCCTCCTGCTTTTTCCCCTCGCCATACAAGGCTAAGGCGAGATGATAGCGGAGCACCGGCATGTTGTCCTGCTTCTGAACCGCCTGAGTGAACTCGTTGCGAGCCAGGCTGAACGAGCCCCGCTTGTAATGCACCCAGCCAAGGGTATCGATAATGTGGACATCGTCGGGCTGTTGCTGTTTGGCGATCATGGCCAGACGCAACGCTTCTCCCAGATCCGGATCCTTGTCTTCGGTGATCATCCATGCCAGATTGTTGGCCGCCGGAGCAAAATCGGGTTTGATCGCCAAGGCTTTGGTATAGGCTTCCTTGGCCAGATCGCCCTTGCCACTCTGTTCGTAGAGGCTGCCCAAGCCCATGTATGCCCCCAGCGACTTGGGTTGTTTGGCCAAAAGATCCTTGAACCCGGCGATGGCCTGGTCGGTCTTGCCCTGCCGGGCAAAAATCATGGCGCTCATAGCATAGGACTGGGGATTATTCGGCTCAAGTTCCTGCACCTTCTTATAGAGTTCAAGGGCCTTGTCCGGTTGATTTGCCTGCAGGTGCAGATTCGCCAGCAGGAGATGCAGGCCTCCGCTTTTGGGTGCCTTGGCAAGCTGCGCCTCGGCCATCTTGATCAGTTCTTCCTGCTTGGTCCCCTGTTTCTGGGCAATCTGGAGCAGGAAGGCAAAGGCGTTGACGTTATCGGGCTGCAGGGCCATCACCTTGTCAAATGCCTGTTTGGCCTTGGCCTCCTGCCGCAAGCCCATGTAGGCCAGGCCGAGGCTGCCCAATACTTCCACGTTGTCCGGCACCTTGGTATTGAGTTCGGTAAACATCTTCTCCGCGGAGTCGAATTCCTTGGAGAACAACACGGCCTTGGCCAGAGTCATGGCTGCCTGGAAATCGCGGGGATTGATCTTCAGCGAGGTGGATGCCTCTTTTTTGGCAGTGTCAAATTCGCCACCCTGGAGTGCCAGGAGCGCGAGCATGGAGTGGGCCTTGGCAAATCCGGGGCTGAGTCTGACCGCTTCAAGCAGGGCTTCCTTGGCCAATTTCATGTCCTTGAGATTACCGTGCGCCACTCCCTTGACAAAATACAACTCGCCCCACTTGGGATAATTCCGGATCAGATTGGTGACCACATCCAGGGCATCCTGGTTTTTTCCGTCCAGCAACAGGAACTTGGCCTTCACCAGAGTGGCGGTGGCATTCTTGTCATTGGCCTTGAGCACCTTTTCCAGTAGTTCTTTGGCCTGATCGCGCTTGCCGCAATCAAAGTAAAAATTCGCCAACTGCGCCTCGAATTCCTCTGGTTTGTCCGCTGAGGCAATGGCTTCCTTATACATCTGTTCAGCTTGATCAGGTGAACCTTTCTTGACATAAAAATCAGCGGCCGCAGCTTTCAGCTTGCTGTTTTTAGGATCAATTTTCAGTGCCTGCTGCAAATGTTGCTCAGCCTTGTCCACATTGTTTTCGAGGAGATCAATGGAGGCCATTTGCAGGTAGGGTTGGGGAGAATCGGGCAAGGCAGCCGCCATTTTGTCAAGGGTGGCCCGCGCCTTGTCGAATTCCTTGCGTTCAACATAAAACGAAGTCAGTGAGGTAAAATTGATTATTTTTTTGCCGTCCAATTCCAGCGCCTTGTTAAAGGCCTGCTCCGCTTCCGCGAATTGCCCCTTGCTGCTGAGAATTCGACCCTTGATCAGATACAGCCGATCTTCTTTGGCAGAGACGACAATGGCCTTGTCGATCGCCGCCAGGGCGCTGTCGGCCTTGCCGTCAATCAAGTCCAGGTTGGCAAGCAGCGCCAGGGCATCCTTGTTGTCAGGGGCCTGCTTGAGCACTTTTTCTATCTCACTGCGGGCCTCATCCTTTTTTTGCCCCAACATATAGAATTCAGCCGTTTTGATCCTGGCATCCAAATTCTGGGGGTCGAGGGTCGCGGCGCGCTGCAGTTCATCAAAGGCCTGGCTCGCATCACCGTTCTTCAGATGAAGCAGGCCTAGCTGGTAACGGGCCTGGGCGTATTTGGGATCGATCTGGATGGCGTTGCGCAATTCAATGATGGCCTCTTTGTCCTTGTGCTCCTGCAGGTAGGACATGGCTTTTTGGTAATGCTCTTCTTTGTTTTTCTCGCCAGAGCATCCGGTAAGAAGCATGGAGCAGAGCAAGAACGAGGAAAACACGGCCAAAAAAGACAAGCGGTTCGATTTCATAAATTCACTCCTCGCGACGTGGTCTGGCAAGCTGTTGAAAAACGCACATTTACCGTGACATAAACGCCAGGATCATGTTTATATTTCAATCGCTTGATGTGATATGCAGCCATGTGGAATATATGTGCCCTGACATCCAACAGCGGAAGTTGTTCAGCTCTTTTGCTCACGATTCCAGAGCACCTCGGAATCCTGTCCGGGAAAGGCCAGGATGTACTTCATGGGGTATCCTGATAGTGCACAGAAAATGGGTTGACGGGCCAAGCCGTCAACAGTTCTCCTAATTCTTATATCGCATCAGCTACATTTGAGGAATAAAAAAGGAGAATCCCGCCAGGCCGAGGCTCTTTTTTCACGGGATCAAAAGAGGGTTTGTTTTGGTCAAAGTACCTGAGAAGAGGGAAAAGTAGAAGGATTCCTTTTTTTGTTTTGACCTTGAATCGTGATGCCGGTAGCATAAAATGTCAATAAGTTCATCTTGCTGAGTCAAAAGGAGAGAGGCATGAAAACGTTTTCCATCGTCACACAAAGGTGCTTTTGGGCAGTGATTGTTGCTGGTTTTGTCATGGCGTGGTCATGTTGGGCGGCTGAATCGGGAAGTGATGCCACCGTCAAAGA
>WRKE01000208.1 GCA_009778235.1 Pseudomonadota bacterium | reverse complement strand
TCGAAAAAGAATCCGACAAAGTTGGGACCTGACTCAAGAACCACATACAAGTCAACGGTCATGGTCGTGGCAATGCCGCTCCAGGTGAAATCCCAGGTCCCGATTGGAGAGTTGTTGGTCCCGTCCACATTCATGCCAAAGGTTATCCCGCCCGCCTCATCATATTTAAAACCACTGTTGGGCGAAGGGGAGTCCTTGAAGAGCCAGGTGAAACCGGAGTCCGAGAGCAAGGTTTGCGGATTCTTTTTCCCCCATTCCGAGACGGAGGTCGCATCATTTCCATTCAATTGCACATCCGACACGTCCAGCGCGTGAGCCTGTGCAGCCAGCAACAATACTGCCAGTCCAACCATTAGTTTCAGCTTCATAAGACCCTCCCAAAATAGGCCTGTTCACTTTTTGAGTGCCGCATGTTGGCCCCCGCCTGCCGCACCATTCGTCGTATGGGGTGATGTATCTTCTTTTGCAAAAGATCTGCCAGAAAATACCGACGGTCCTGAGCATTGCGAATAAAATATATTTATAATTGATCTTACTATGTTTATTTAAACAAAACCGGGAGAGATTTTCCTTGGACCGTCCTTTTTCGCCCCATATTTTCCTTATCTTCATCGCCTGGTTTCCATATTTTCGGAAAAACGTCCGTTTTTACGGCATTATGAAAAACAAGGAGAAATGGATCGAATTGCCACCCAAACAGTTCCCTGTGGGCCATGGTCCGCCTGGGGTAACCAAAAGAAAATCAACATGGAACATTCAATAGATCATGGCACGCCACCTGGCGCGGTCATGCCGCGGGCTGCCGGGTGGCGATTGGTTCAGGGACAGCGGTGGAAAATTTTTTTGTGACCATACCAAGGGTTGCCGAGGACAGCGACCAGGGGGCCACCGCCCTTCACCCACACTTCTTGCCCGGCATTTCCTGATTTCATGAAAAAATTATCCGGTTATCCGGAAAAACAGCCAACTGCCGGGGCCGGATCGTGGTCAACAGATCAATTTTTTTCCTGGACCGGTCCTTTCTGGCCAAGCAGGTAGGTCTGTTCGATGCAATGGCTGGCGCCCTTGCGGCCGAGCACGCTCGTATAGAGGGAAAAGTGGTCCACGGTGAACGTGCCTCCGGAAAACAGCCCGTTTTCCCCGAGGTATTTGCCGACCTTGGTGGCCGGGGTGTGCTGCAGGCGGGCCAGGGTGATGTGCGGGGTATATTTCCGGTTTTCAAGTTCAATACCCATCCGGATCAAGAGGGTGACGATCTTGCGCTGGAGGCTCAGCAGCGATTCGCAACGCTCGATCCCTGCCCAGACCACCCGGGGCTGTCCCCTGGGCGGGAAAAACCCTACCCCCCGCACCCGCAGGTCAAACGGCGGGGCAACAATCTCGGCCAGGGTTTCGCGAATATCAAGGAAGATGGCCCCATCGACCTCACCGATGAAGCACAGGGTGAGGTGCATCTGATCGGGAGCGAGCCAGCGGGCATCGGGCAGGCCGCAACAGAGCAAGGCGAGCTGTTTCCGGACCGAATCTGACGGATCGACCGCGACAAAGAGTCGTTTATTCATGCTGAGCTGGACGCGGATGCCGACGATTGCAACCGTCCCTTGCGGGCAACAGGGGCGGCTTTGGTTGAGCGCAATTGCCGAGGGTTCAAAGCGGATTGCCGCTTGCGGGAGACGCGCTTACTCCCGCCAATCCATGCCGATGTCGCGGGCGCGGGCACTGTGGGTGAGCGCTCCCACCGAGATGATATCCACCCCGGTCTCGGCAATACCGCGCACGGTTTCAAGGTTGACCCCGCCCGAGGCCTCGATCACCGCCCGCCCGGCGATCATGGTCACCGCCTGGCGCATGGTGGCCAGATCCATATTGTCGAGCATGATCACCCCGACCTTGCAGGCCAAACATTCCTCCACCTGGGCCAGGGTGTCGGTCTCGACCTCGATATTGATGGTATGCGGCACCCCGGCCCGCACCCGGCGCACCGCTTCGGTAATCGAACCGCAGGCGGCGATGTGATTGTCTTTGATCAGTACGCCGTCGCTTAGGCTATAGCGGTGGTTATTGGCGCCGCCGCTGGCCCGGACCGCGTATTTTTCCAACAGCCGCAGGCCCGGCGTGGTTTTCCGGGTATCGACGATTTTCGCTCGTATGGGCCTGACCTCATCGGCAAAGGCCGAGGCCAGAGTGGCGATGCCACAGAGCCGCTGGACCAGATTGAGCGCCACCCGCTCGCCCCGAAGCAGGGTGCGGGTGGCGCCGCTAAGCCGCAGCAGCACCTCGCCCTTACCCACCCGGCTGCCGTCGGGCACGGCCCCGGCGCAGGCCACGGCCGGATCGAGTAACCCAAAAACCCTTGCGGCCACGGTTTCCATGCCGACCACGGTCATGGGCTCGCGGGCGACAAAGCTGGCCTGGGCCTGGTCGAGCGGCGAAAAAATCGCCTCGGTGGTGATGTCGCCGTGTTCCAGGTCTTCGGCAAGAAAATTCCGCAGCAGGGTATCGAGAAGAAAAGTATCCATATCAGCGCAGTTTACCCAATCGTTCAGTGGATTCAATGGCCTTGGCCAGCCGGGCGCGGGTCTCGGCCTCCTTGTCGCGCTCCTTGGCCACCACGGCCTCGGGTGCGTTGCGCATGAACTGCTGGTTGCCGAGCTTGCCCGTCACCCGTTCCAACTCCTTTTCCAACTTGACCCGCTCCTTGGCCAGCTTATCCAACTCGCCGGCCACATCGATCGCCCCCCTAAGCTCCACCACCAGCTCCACCTCCTGCACCAGGCCGTGGCCAGCGTCGTCCGGGACCAGTCCACTCCCGACAATGGCCAGCGAGCTGGCGCGGACCATGGCCCGGATGCCGGCGGCAAACTCGGTCAGTTTCCGCCGTTTGTCCGGATCAGGACAGATCAGCGTCGCCTCGACGCGAGCGCTGGGATGCACCTCGGCCTCGGTGCGGATGGTGCGCAGCCCGGAGATGACCCCCATGAGCAGGTTCATGGTGTTTTCCGCCTCCTCATCCTCCCAGGCGGGATTGGCCTCGGGGTAGGGCTCGACCATGACCGAGCCGCGGACGCCGGGCAACCGGCTCCAGATCTCCTCGGTGACAAACGGGGTAACCGGGTGCATCAGCTTGAGCACCTGTTCCAGCACAATCAGCAGCACCGCCTTGGCCTGGTCGCGGACCGCGGCCGCCTCACTTGCCAAATCGGCCTTGATCCATTCCAGATACCAGTCGCAGACCTCGTGCCAGACGAAACGGTAGTTGGCCTGGGCCACCTCGTTGAAATTGTAGCCATCCAGCGCCGTCCGCACCGAAACGATGGCGGCGTTGGTCCGGCTCAGGATCCAGCGATGCGCCAAGGCCAACTCTTTGGGCTCAGCCGCCAGGGAGGTGATCTCCGGATCAACCGAGGCCAGGTGCATCAGGGCGAACCGGGCCGCGTTCCACAGCTTGTTGATGAAGCGGCGATAGCCGTCGATCCGCTCCTCATCCATGCGGATCTCGCGGCCCTGGGCGGCAAAGGCGGTGAGGGTGAAACGGAAGGCATCGGTGCCGTGCTGCTCGATCATCACCAGCGGATCAATGACGTTGCCGGTGGACTTGGACATCTTCTTGCCGTGCTTGTCGCGCACCAGGGCATGGAGATAGACGTCGCGGAAGGGGACCTCGTCCATGAAGTGGAGCCCCATCATCATCATCCGCGCCACCCAGAAGAAGAGGATGTCAAAGCTGGTGATCAGCACCGAGGTGGGGTAGAAGGTGGCCAGCTCCCTGGTCTGCTCCGGCCAGCCCAGGGTGGAGAAAGGCCACAGGGCCGAGCTGAACCAGGTGTCGAGCACGTCGTTTTCCTGGCTCAGGTCGGCGGAGCCGCAGAAGGGGCAGCAATCCGGATCGCTGGCCGCGACGATCAACTGGCCGCAGCCCGCGCAGGTCCAGGCCGGGATACGATGGCCCCACCAGATCTGCCTGGAGATGCACCAATCGCGGATATTCTCCATCCAACTGTAAAAGGTGCGGTACCAGGTGTTGGGGTAGAGATTGATCCGCCCCTGTTGGACCGCGTCCACCGCCTTGTCGGCCAGGGGCCGGACGCTGACGAACCATTGCTTGGAGGTGGTCGGCTCCACCACCGTGCCACAGCGGTAGCACTTGCCCAGCGCGTGCTGGTACTCCTCGATTTTCTCCAACAAGCCCGCGTCCGAAAGGTCAGCCACGATCTGCCGGCGGCAGGCGAACCGGTCCAGGCCGGCGTAACGGCCGGCGGCCTCGTTCATCACCCCACGCTCATCCATCACCTTGAGTCGGGGCAGGTCGTGGCGCAGACCGATCTCGTAGTCGTCGCGGTCGTGCGCCGGGGTGACCTTGAGGGCGCCGGTGCCGAACTCCCGCTGCACATGGTGGTCGAAAACCACCGGGATGGTGCGGCCGGTGAGCGGCAGCTCGATGCCGATCTTCGCCAGGTGCTGATAGCGCTCGTCATCGGGATGGACCGCCACCGCCGTGTCACCGAGCATGGTCTCGGGCCTGGTGGTGGCCACCACCACCTGGCCTGATCCGTCGGCATAGGGATAACGGATGTGGTAGAGCTTGCCGTCAATCGGCTCGTGCTCGACCTCGTCGTCGGCCAGGGCCGTATGACAGCGCGGGCACCAGTTGACGATGTAGTCGCCCTTGTAGATCAACCCTTCCTGGTAGAGGCGCACGAACACCTCGCGCACCGCCCGCGACAGGCCTTCGTCCATGGTGAACCGTTCGCGCCCCCAATCACAGGAGGCGCCCATGCGCTTGAGCTGGTTGATGATGGTGCCGCCCTTCTCCTCCCTCCAGGCCCAGACCCGCTCGATGAATCGTTCCCGGCCCAGGTCGTGGCGGCTCAGGTTCTCGCTGGCCAGTTGGCGCTCGACCACGTTCTGGGTGGCGATGCCCGCATGGTCGGTGCCCGGCACCCACAGGGTGTTGTCGCCGCGCATCCGATGGTAGCGGATCAGGATATCCTGGAGGGTATTGTTGAGGGCATGGCCGATATGGAGCACGCCGGTGACGTTGGGCGGCGGGATGACGATGGCAAAGGCTGGCTTGCCCACATCCATGCGGGCGCTGAAGGTTGCCTCCTCAAGCCAGCGGGTGTACCAGCGCTGCTCCACCTCGGCAAACTCGTAGCCCTTGGGTAAATCGTGCTTGTTCGGATCTTCTGAATGTGTCGCTTGCATAGGGTTGTTGTTCCACCGCCTCATGGGCGGTCGGGTTGGAAAAGATAGGGCTCTCAAGTTTGGGGCGGCCCGGGATTCCGCCAGGCCCCGCAGGGAGCCAAAGCTCCCTAGAGCACACTCCAGGGCCTGGGGATGAAAATCTGCTCATACAGGGCCAGGGCGTAGCGGTCGGTCATGCCGGCGATGAAGTCGCAGACCTGGCGATGCCGCTGCCGCTCCTCTTCCGGCGATTGCAACGGCGGACGCGGGCGGCAACCAGCGCCGACGCCGCCTGTGGGCGGCTCGTGTTCCAGGAAATAACCGTACAGGTCGCGGATGATCCGCTGCGCCTTCTCGAATTCGTTGTGTACCCTATAGTTGCGGTAAACGTTGTCGTAGAGGAAGGAGCGCAATTCATTGATGGTGTCGTTCATCCGTCCACTCAGATGGAGCCGGCCGTCGCCACGTTCAAGGGTGGCGGCGACCAGGTCGCCGACCATGGCGTTGATCCGCTGCGAGGACCGGTCGCCCAGCACCGCCCGCAGATGCGCGGGCAGATCGTCGTTGGCGAGGATGCCGCCGCGCAGGGCGTCGTCCATGTCGTGGTTGACATAGGCCATGATGTCCGCCACCCGCACCAACTGGCCCTCCAGGGTGGCGGCCAACTCGGCGGTATCGTCCGGAAGGATTTCGCCGTAGCCCTTGGAGTGCTTGAGGATGCCGTTGCGGACCTCCCAGGTGAGGTTGAGGCCCTGGCCGCCATTTTCCAGGAAATCGACGATCCGCAAGCTCTGGCAGTAATGCTTGAATCCTTTGGGATGCAACTGGTTGAGGTTAAACTCGCCGGCATGGCCGAAGGGGGTGTGGCCGAGGTCATGGCCCAGGGCAATGGCCTCGGTCAGGTGCTCGTTGAGCCGCAGGCAGACTGCCATGGTGCGGGCGATCTGCGACACTTCCAGCACATGGGTCAGGCGGGTGCGGTAATGGTCGCCGGCCGGGGCGAGAAAGACCTGGGTTTTGTGCTTGAGCCGGCGGAAGGTCTTGGAATGGATGATCCGGTCCCGGTCACGCTGGAAGGCGGTGCGCAGGTGACAAGGCTCCTCCTCGGCCATCCGCCCCCGTGACCGGCTGCTCAGGCAGGCATAGGGCGACAACACCACCTCTTCCTGCGCCTCCTGCTGTTCCCGGATGGTCTTGATCATGGTTTTTGTATTTCTCCGGTCTCAGGGCTGCCAGAGGAGAAAGGCCTTGATGAAGGAATCGAGCCGGCCGTCTAACACCGCGTCGACATTGCCCTCTTCGGTGTTGGTGCGGTGATCCTTGATCAGGCGGTAGGGCTGGAGCACATAGGAACGGATCTGGCTGCCCCAGGCTATTTCCTTTTTGTCGCCCTGGATATTTTCCTGGTTGCGCAACTGCTCCTCCTTCTCCCGCTCGAACAACCGGGACATCAGCATCTTCATGGCCATGTCCTTGTTGCGGTGCTGGCTGCGCTCGTTCTGGCACTGTACCACGATCCCGGTGGGGAAATGGGTGATGCGGATGGCCGAATC